>CAIWVX010000339.1 GCA_903916205.1 uncultured beta proteobacterium | reverse complement strand
TGCTGCTTGTGAGCTGTCTGTGAAGAATGGGAATGAAGTGAAGATTCATCGCATTGTTGCGGCAACGGATCCTGGCTATGCAGTAAACCCAGCGCAGATCTCCCGTCAGGTTTCAGGTTCATTTGTGTACGGTTTATCCGCCCTCTTTGAAGAAGAAATTACTCTCGAGAATGGCGCCGTTGTTCAAAAGAACTTTGACACCTTCAACTCGATTCGACTCGCTCAGATGCCAAAAGTAGAAACCATCATCATTCAGGGTGGCGGCAAAGAGTGGGGCGGTGTTGGTGAGCCAACGATTGCTGTAGCAGCGCCAGCCGTGTTGAACGCAATCTATCGCGCTACTGGCAAACGTTTGCGTACAGTACCGTTGAAAAACAGTGGCATCAAGTTGGTTTAATTAAACCTACTTGAAATTGGCTCGATGGGAATGAGGTATGCGCCAGCAGTTTTTTTGCTCAGCATCCTCAGTTTCATTGCTCCAGTATACGCACAGGACTTGGTAAGGGATTCGCAAGTCGAGCCCCTTACTGCTTCTGCAGGCGACCCAGTAAGAGGTAGAGCGATCGTTGCCAGCCGACAAACAGGTTTATGTTTGCTATGCCACAGCGGCCCTTTTCCAGAAGAGCGTTTTCAGGGAAACTTGGCGCCAGAGCTTGGAGAGAGTGCCGCTAAATTATCTGCAGGTCAATTGCGCGCGCGCATTGTGGACCCAAGCCGCTTTGATCGTGACACCATCATGCCTGCGTATTACAAAACCGAGAATCTGAATCGTGTGGCAGCAAAGTTTGCCGGACAAACGATTTTGAGTGCCCAAGAAATCGAGGATGTTGTGGTCTTTCTAGTCAATTTAAATCAAAAGAATGTTCAGTGAATGTATCAATCATGAATAAGCAAACGTATCCTCGCCGTCGCTGGCTATCGGTATTTGGTCTTCTCGGTATTGGGGCTTGGTTAAATCCAGTCTTGGTATTTGCCAAGAAGCCCGAGGCCATGGAAGTAATTGCAAAAATTGTGGGTTCACAAGTGCCCAAAGATGGGCGCGTCAAGTTGGTCATTCCACCCTTGGTAGAAAACGGTAATCTCGTAGTCTTAAAGGTGAGCGTAGAGAGTCCAATGACAGCTCAGGATTACGTTAAAGCCATTCATGTGATTGCGGAAGGTAATCCTCTGCCCAATATCTTTAGTGCCTTTTTCACGCCACGCTCTGGAACGGCTAATATCACGACGCGTGTGCGACTTGCAGAGACCCAGCGAGTATGGGCGATTGCTCAAATGAGTGATGGCAGTTTTTGGCAGGGATACGCAGAGACTTTGGTGACACTCTCAGCCTGTACGGAGGCAATATGAGCAAGACTTCCCGTACATCGATCACAATGCCTGCACAAGCAAAGAAAGATTCCGTTATTGAAATCCGCGCGATTGCTCAGCATGATATGGAAACAGGTTTTCGGTATACGGAGGCTGGCAAACTTGTGCCGCGTGACATTATTCGTTTCTTCACTTGCCGCTATAACGGAGTGGAAGTGTTTAAAGCGGAATTTCATCCGGGCACTGGAGCTAATCCTTTGATCATCTTCACCACCATTGCTACAGAGTCTGGGACCTTGCAATTTGAGTGGCAAGGTGACGGAGGTTATGAGGCAGTGAATCAAAGCCAAATCACTGTTACGTGAAATTACTTTCAGTATTTGCACTCCTGCTGGCGATCCTATGCCCAGCTACGAGCTTTGCCGCTCGGCAATCTAGCTATGAACTGATGACGCCAGTTAATCAGGCGATGCAAGATGACCCAAACTTAAATCCAGCTCAATTTTGGGTGATGGATGGTCAAAGTCTTTGGCAGGAGAGGGTTGGTAAGCGCAATATTTCTTGCGCCTCTTGCCAT
>CAIWVX010000338.1 GCA_903916205.1 uncultured beta proteobacterium | reverse complement strand
TAGTCGGTTTCGGCAACCTGCTGGAAGGCTGCCGCCAGAGTCAGGTTGAACACCTTGTTTACGCCAGTAGCTCCAGTGTTTACGGTGCCAATACCCGGATGCCCTTCTCGGTGCATGACGAAGTCAATCACCCGATCAGTCTCTACGCCGCAACCAAAAAGTCCAACGAGTTGATGGCGCACAGCTACAGTCATTTGTTCGGCCTGCCGACGACTGGCCTGCGCTACTTCACCGTCTATGGGCCTTGGGGACGCCCGGACATGTCGCCTTGGCTGTTTACCCGCGCCATTCTCGAAGGTCGCCCGATTAATGTTTTCAACCACGGCAAAATGCGGCGGGATTTCACTTACGTCGACGACATTGCTGAAGGGACGGTGCGGGCGGTTGATCGCATCGCTGCGCCCTCCGCAGAATTTGACAGTAACCAACCTGACCCGGCCAGCAGCTTTGCGCCCTACAAGGTTTACAACATCGGCAACCACCAGCCGGTGGAATTGATGACCTTCATCGAAACCATTGAAAATGCGCTGGGGCAACGCGCCATAAAAAACTTTCTCCCGATGCAGGCTGGCGACGCTCTAGCGACCTATGCCGACGTTGAAGATTTACGGCGTGACGTAGGCTTTGAGCCAAAGACATCGCTTAACGACGGCATTGCCCGTTGGGTTTCATGGTTTCGTGACTACCTGCCTACGTCCGCTTGATTCGTTGCTGGCGGAGCCTCAACCCCTCGCGGGATTTTATAGCGGTTATACGCCCAGAGATATTGTTCCGGGCACTGCCGAATCAGGCGTTCTATCTCATGACTGATTTGCTTGGCGCGCACTTCAGTGGTGCCGGAAAATGGCTGCGTCGGTTCTTGCAGATGGAGGTGGTATCCCGTCCCGCCCGGAAGCCGCTCAGCCCAAATCATGAGGGCTGTCGCACCCGTCTCTGTTAGGCGTGCCGCAAGCGTCATGGTGTAGGCGGGCTTGCCAAAGAAATTGATCCAGCGCCCCTCATTAACTTTCGGTGCTTGATCCGGCAGCAAACCAACCGCCTCGCCTCGTCTCAACGCCTTGAGCAGAATTCGAACGCCCGAAATGTCTGCCGTCGCCAAATGAAACTGCGCTCGCGTCCGCCCTGTCTCAATCATCTTTTGTAACCAAGCTTTTTTGGGGGGGCGATACAGGCAAGTAATGGGGGCATGCGTTGACAAATATTGACCGATCACCTCGAAACTCCCTAGATGCGGCGTCAAATAAATAATCCCCTTGCCTTCTCGGCGGGCGGCCTCGACCCATTCCCAACCGGTGATTTTGATCACCCGTGCAGCGGTTTCTTCCACTGGCCGCAGCCATATTTTGGGCAACTCCAGCGCGGCTTTTCCGGCATTGGCGATAGCCGCAAAGCGCACCCGCCGCTCACCGGCCTCACCCAGTGCCAGCCATAGGTTTTCTTTCAGGTGCTTGCGGTAGGTGGGAGAACCAAGCCAAGCCAAGTAACCAAGCACGACGCCGATCCGATGCAAGCACCCAAGCGGTAAATAACTGAGCAAACGAAAAATAAAAATCACGCCATAACCCTGACTTAAAAATGTGTTTATCGGGTTTGACCCACGACAATAGACCCATTACAATTATCCCATTCGCCGAGTTAATCAGGACAACTTGCAGGGCGAATGAAGTCAAAAGAGACTTCAAAATACTGCTAAAGCGTCGTCTGCTCAAACCCCGGAGCCGGCAACGCCGCCGTAACGGGGTTTTTTATTTGGAGCAGCAGAACATGTCAAACACGTTTCTTTTTACTTCTGAATCCGTTTCTGAAGGCCACCCGGACAAAGTGGCCGATCAAATTTCGGATTCGATTCTTGACGCGATTATCGCGGTTGATCCGACCGCCCGTGTCGCCTGCGAAACACTGGTTTCTACCGGGCTAGTGGTGATTTCTGGAGAGATCACCACTACCGCCAACATCAATTATCGCGAAATCGCACAGGAAACGGTGCGTCGCATCGGTTACAACGATTCCGACATCGGTTTTGACTACAAGAGTTGCGCCATTTTGACGGCCATTAACCGCCAGTCACCGGACATCGCTCAAGGAGTTAACGAAGGCCAGGGCCTCGATCTGGATCAAGGTGCGGGCGATCAGGGGTTGATGTTCGGTTATGCATGTAATGAAACTCCGTCGCTCATGCCGCTACCGATTTACTACGCTCACCGCCTTATGCAACGTCAGGCCGAGGTACGCAAAGATGGTCGCTTGCCTTGGCTACGCCCCGACGCCAAAAGCCAACTTTCGGTTAACTATGTAAATGGCAAGCCGGTTCATATTGATACCGTGGTGGTTTCGACCCAACACGGCCCGGAAATTTCGCACGCCGACCTTTCCGCTGCCGTCATCAAGGACATCATTCTGCCTGTCCTGCCGAAAGAACTGCTCTCAGATAAAACCCGCTTCCTCGTCAACCCGACAGGTCGCTTCGTTGTTGGCGGGCCGCACGGTGACTGCGGCCTGACCGGTCGCAAGATCATCGTTGACAGTTACGGTGGCACCGCTCGTCATGGTGGCGGCGCTTTCTCCGGCAAAGACCCGTCGAAAGTCGATCGTTCAGCCGCGTATGCCGCACGCTATGTGGCTAAAAACGTCGTTGCGGCCGGGCTTGCTGAGCGTTGTGAAGTTCAGATCGCCTACGCCATCGGTGTTGCCAAGCCGGTTTCGTTGATGGTCGAAACCTTTGGCACAGGCAAAATAAGTGAAGAAAAAATTGTCGAACTGATCGGCAAACATTTCGACCTGCGTCCGAAGGGGATCATTCAAACGCTTAAACTGCTGCGTCCGATCTATGCGAAAACAGCCGCTTATGGTCACTTTGGTCGCGAAGAGCCCGAGTTTACTTGGGAGAACACCGACAAAGCCGCTGCACTACGGGCAGATGCCGGGCCTTTTTAAATCGCACTAAATCTGCCAATCTGCCCTACCGAGCCGAAAGCCATAAATACAGGCGCTTTTCGCTGCTAGCCGTTTGTCGGGCTTGATGAGTCGAAGCGAAAAATGTGGGAGACGAGCGCAGTTTTTCCCGGATTTCAAGCGAATAGTTATTCTATTCGCGCCGAAATACGGGGAAAAATGAGCCGTCTTCCCACATTTTGCAGCCGACTCGGTCAAGTCCGACAGGCGGCTAGGGTAGAACACATCGCGTACCGGCTCCGGGGAAATCGAAAGCACTTACCGCGGCCTCATTAAGAAATACCTCAAACTTGCCGTTGACTCATTTTCACCCTCGATTTTCGATGGCAACCCTTGCTCCGTGAGTAGTTACTTGACTATTTTAAATCGGTTAATATCACCATTCTTCCTCTTGAATTGCATCCTTTCGATCAGCCATGCTCAAAAAAATTAGTGTCGATAAACTGGTACTTGGGATGCACCTCAAGGAGTTCTGTGGCTCTTGGATGGAGCATCCGTTCTGGCGCACCTCTTTCGTCCTGACAGACCCCAAAGATATTCAAGCGATTCTCGCCAGCAGCATCAAAGAAGTCTGGATTGATAGCTCCAAGGGGCTTGACATTGCGCCTGGCGAACATGTTGTTCTGGAAGCCGAAACTGAGGCGCAGGTCGATGCCGACCTAAAGATCACGGCCAAGAAAAAACCCGAATTATCCCCAGTTCCTGCAACCGTAGAATTTGAACGCGCTTCTAAGATCTGCGCCCAATCAAAACGTGCTGTATTTTCGATGTTCCATGAAGCACGGATGGGCAATGCGGTCAACACAGAGGGGGCGCAAGAATTGATTGAAGAAATATCCAATTCACTCAGCCGCAACCCAGGTGCATTAATCAGTCTAGCCCGCCTTAAAACGGCGGATGACTACACCTATATGCACTCGGTTGCAGTGAGTGCGTTAATGCTCTCGTTATCCAAACAACTCGGACTAGACGAAGCGCAAACACGCTCGGCGGGCATTGCCGGTCTCTTGCATGATCTCGGTAAAGCATTCACGCCGCTGGAGGTTCTCAACAAACCGGGGAACCTGACCCCTGAAGAATTCGACATCGTCAAGAAACACCCTGAGGAAGGCTATAAATTACTCCTCAACAGTACCGGCGCGGATAAAGTCGCACTCGACGTTGTGTTAAATCACCATGAAAAAACCGACGGATCAGGCTACCCAAAGCACCACAAAGACAAAGGTATCAGCCTGTTCGCCAAAATGGCGGCGGTTTGCGATGTGTATGATGCCATCACCTCAAATCGTCCCTACAAATCAGGATGGGATCCCGCAGAATCACTGCGCAAAATGGCCGAATGGACTACCGGCCACTTTGATCCGAGGATATTTCAAGCCTTTGTAAAAAGTATCGGAATTTATCCGATAGGTTCACTCGTTAAACTCAATTCGGGGCGATTAGCGCTCGTCATCGAGCAATCAGCAAAATCGCTACTCTCTCCGCACGTCAAGGTTTTCTTCTCGACACGCGGCAATACGCGCATATACCCTGAAATCGTCGATCTCTCGCGCACCTATTGTCCCGAGAAAATCGTTAGCCGCGAAGATCCTGAAAAATGGGGCTTCGCCGATCTGAATGAAATCTGGTCGGGCAAAGTCGGCTATGAGCTAGCGGAGAAAAAGTAAACGTTTCGCGTATAATTTGACACTTATCCGAGGAGCGCTGCAAAACTGTTGTTCTACAGTTTCAGGCTCGGACCGTTTCAACGGCGCTCATCCCACCAATCCGTGCCGGGCACGGGCCGTCGGGTGAGCCTGATCTGTAGTATTTCAGCACACCCAAAGTAGCGACGCCCTCTCCCGGCCACCGTTATAAGGAGCCTTACTGTGGCTGAAAAATTTACTGACTACGTCATCGCCGACCTCAATCTAGCCGACTGGGGCCGCAAAGAAATCCGCATCGCCGAAACCGAAATGCCGGGACTCATGGCCATTCGCGAAGAATTCGCCGCCGCCCAACCCCTCAAAGGTGCGCGCATCACCGGTTCGTTGCACATGACGATCCAGACCGCCGTGCTGATCGAAACCTTGACCGCACTCGGCGCTAAAGTTCGCTGGGCCTCGTGCACCATCTTCTCGACGCAGGATCATGCGGCGGCGGCCATCGCCGCGCAAAACATCCCGGTTTTTGCTGTCAAAGGCGAATCGCTGGTGGATTACTGGGATTACACGCACCGCATTTTCGAGTGGACCGACGGCGCTTACTCAAACATGATCCTCGACGACGGCGGTGATGCCACTCTGCTGCTGCACCTCGGCGCTCGCGCCGAGAAGGACATTTCTGTTCTGGACAAGCCGACTTCGGAAGAAGAAACCATCCTCTACGCCGCCATCAAAGCCAAGCTGGCTATTGCGCCAACTTGGTATTCGGTGCGTCTCGCCGCGATCAAGGGCGTGACCGAAGAAACCACCACCGGCGTGCATCGTCTGTACCAAATGCACCAACGCGGCGACCTCAAATTTCCAGCGATTAACGTCAACGACTCGGTCACCAAGTCCAAGTTCGACAACCTCTACGGCTGCCGTGAATCGCTGGTTGACGGCATCAAGCGGGCGACTGACGTAATGATCGCTGGCAAAGTGGCGCTAATCGCCGGTTACGGCGATGTCGGCAAGGGTTCGGCCCAGGCCATGCGCGCCCTTTCGGCCCAAGTCTGGGTCACCGAAATCGACCCGATCTGCGCTCTACAAGCGGCGATGGAAGGCTACCGCGTCGTAACCATGGAATACGCCGCCGACAAGGCCGACATCTTCGTCACCTGCACCGGCAACTACCATGTCATCAC
>CAIWVX010000337.1 GCA_903916205.1 uncultured beta proteobacterium | reverse complement strand
TACTTCATGATGTTGCCCTTATGGACGATCGTTACTGATTTACGCTTGTTGACAATCGCGTATTTGATCGCCGCCCGTACCAGTCGTTCGGTGCCTTCAACAGAAATGGGCTTGATGCCGATGCCCGACGTTGCGGGGAAGCGGATTTTTGTCACTCCCATCTCTTCTTGCAGGAATTTGATCATTTTCTTCGCGGCATCGCTACCGTTGGCCCATTCGATACCGCAGTAAATGTCTTCGGTATTCTCACGGAAAATAATCATATTGCACAGTTCAGGTCGCTTCAAGGGTGACGGAACGCCTTTGAAATACTGCACGGGTCGAACGCACTGATAGAGGTCGAGTTCCTGCCGTAAAGCAACATTCAAGGAACGAATACCGCCGCCAACGGGCGTGGTCATCGGCCCTTTGATCGAGACGGAATATTCCTTGAGGGTATCGAGCGTCTCAGCGGACAACCAGACATCGGAACCGTACATTCGGGTCGATTTTTCACCCGCATAAACTTCCATCCAGTGAATTTTTTTCTTACCCGCATAAGCCTTAGCCACAGCCGCATCAACGACCTTGATCATGACGGGTGTGATATCCACACCGATGCCATCACCTTCAATAAACGGAATAATTGGATTGTCCGGGATAGTCTGTCCGGGGATTATTTTTTGACCGCCCACGGGGGCTTTGATCAGTTTTTCGCTCATGCTTATTTCACCTCTATAAATTAGTTATATCCTTGCCATGTATGGCACCATCCACCACCCGCTTATTGTTGCTAAACCATGCTTCTAGGCGCGTAAAAGAATACTCCTAGCCGCATATTCTTCCTCACACTAACGCCGATGATTATGCGTGAAAACACCCTTATTCGTCACCCATAACTTGATTGAATTTATCCTTGTTTGCGCCAATAATGATGATTAATCCCTCAATACATCAAAACAACGCCATGCAATGACGGATATTTAAGCGACAAAAACTGCGTATTCGCCATTATGCTCAAAGCGCAATTTTTTGTAACTACTCCGGTAAGCCGTTTGATATAGAAACAAAGACTTACCACCGTCTCACGAAACGCTAGGCTGATGGTTTACATTAAAATTCAAGTTGTTGAACCTATCTGGATCGTTAAATAATGTCTATTTCATCTTATCTTGAAACTCGGCCCGAAATTGCCGAAGGTACTTTTATTCACGACTCAGCGCAGGTCATTGGCGATGTCAGGCTTGGGCGTGAATGCTCCATCTGGTGCCATACCGTTTTGCGCGGAGATGTTAATCGGATTTCTGTTGGCGATTACAGCAATATCCAAGATTTAACGATGTGCCATGTTTCGCACAAGACCGATAAAAAGCCGAATGGCTCGCCGCTCGTCATCGGCCATTACGTGACTGTCGGTCATTCAGTGGTTTTGCACGGGTGCACCATTGGCAATGAATGCTTGATCGGCATGGGCTCGCTGATCATGGACGACGTGATTGTTGAGGATCAGGTGATGATTGGTGCCGGTAGCCTAGTGGCTCCAGGAAAAATCCTCGAAAGCGGCTACCTCTATGTGGGGCGACCGGCGGTTCAACTACGTAGGCTCAATCCCTCCGAGTTAACGCACTTGAAGTATTCCGCTGAACATTATGTTCGCATTAAGAATAATTACCGAACGGTGTAGAAAATCACCCGCCGGGTTGTGACTGTACTGACCGGGCCTGATAAAACGGTCACAAGGAAAGCATTCTCCTTGTGACCGCATAACGCCTATGACGACTTTTTCCGTCCTTTAGGATCGTCGGGCTTGGTGGCAGAAAGCGCCATCATCACGTCGTTGATACGCCTAACACAGCCTGCGGGGTCTTCGAGCATTCCGCCTTCAGCCAGCGTGGCTTGTTCGAGCAGCAAATTCGCCCAGTCGTCGAAACTGGATTCTTCATATTTCAGGCGCTGGACGGCTGGGTGCTTGGGGTTGATCTCAAGAATCGGCTTCATTTCCGGGGCTTTTTGCCCTGCCGACTTAAGGATGCGCGCCAAATTGCCGCCCATATCGTGCTCGTCGGCCACAATGCAGGATGGCGAATCGGTCAGGCGATGTGTTACCCGAACGTCTTTGACCTTATCCCCCAGCGAGGTCTTAATTTTGTCGAGCAATTCCTTGTATTCGTCGGCGGCCTGCTCGGCTTCTTTCTTCTCGGTTTCGTCCTCCAGCTTACCGAGATCAAGCCCGCCCTTGGCGACCGACTGCAATGGCTTGCCGTCAAATTCAGTCAGGCTACCGGTTACCCACTCATCGACGCGGTCCGAAAGGAGCAGCACTTCGATGCCTTTCTTACGGAAGATTTCGAGGTGCGGGCTGTTCTTGGCGGCGGTGAACGTTTCAGCGGTGACGTAGTAAATTTTCTCCTGACCTTCTTTCATGCGCGACACATAATCGCTCAGAGACACGCTCTCTTCGGTCGAGTCGTTATGTGTCGAAGCAAAGCGCAACAATTTGGCGATACGCTCTTTATTGGCCATGTCCTCGCCAGCGCCTTCTTTGAGCACGCGACCGAACTCTTTCCAGAAACTCGTGTATTTTTCCTTGTCGGCGGCGTCCTCGCTATTGGCTAGGCTCTCTAACATGCCCAACACTTTCTTGACGCAACCCCCACGGATCGTCTCGATGTCGCGTGATTCCTGGAGAATTTCACGCGAGACATTAAGCGGCAGATTGTTCGAGTCGACAATACCGCGCACAAAACGCAGGTACAGCGGCATCAACTGCTCGGCATCGTCCATGATAAAAACCCGACGCACATAGAGTTTGATGCCGTGACGGGCATTGCGATCCCACAGGTCGAACGGTGCGCGTTGTGGGATGTAAAGCAACTGGGTGTATTCCTGCTTGCCTTCAACCTTGGCGTGAACGTAAGCCAGCGGCTCTTGGAAATCATGCGCCACATGCTTGTAGAATTCTTTGTACTGCTCTTCGGTAATATCCGATTTGGAGCGCGCCCAAAGCGCCGAGGCTTGATTGACCATTTCATCTTCATCGGTCTCGACCTGTTCTTTCTTTTCCTCGTCCCATTTTTCTTTCTTCATGAGAATTGGCAAAGTGATGTGATCGGAGTATTTACGCACGGTCTGACGCAGTTTCCAAGCCGAGAGGAATTCGTCTTCGCCTTCACGCAAATGCAGCGTCACTTCGGTACCGCGTTCGGCTTTTTCGACCATCTCGACTGAAAATTCACCCTCGCCCGCAGACTCCCACTTGACCGCCTGATTGGCATCAAGGCCGGCGCGACGGGAGATCACGGTTACGTTGTCGGCAATGATGTAGGACGAATAGAAACCGACGCCGAATTGCCCAATTAGGTGCGCATCTTTGGCTTGGTCGCCGGTCAACGCGGAGAAAAATTCACGCGTGCCGGATTTGGCGATTGTGCCTAGATGTTCGACCGCTTCGTCACGCGACAAGCCAATGCCGTTATCTGAAATCGTGATCGTTCGTGCCACTTTGTCGAAAGAAAGGCGAACTTTCAACTCTGCGTCATCGCCGTAAAGTGCGGCATTGTTCAGCGCCTCGAAGCGCAGCTTGTCGCAGGCGTCAGAAGCGTTTGATATCAGCTCGCGCAAGAAAATTTCTTTGTTGCTGTAGAGCGAGTGGATCATCAGGTTTAGCAACTGTTTTACTTCAGTTTGAAAGCCCAGTGTTTCTTTGTTGGCAGCCATATAAAACTCCGGAAAAGCGTTGGTTTGGTTGGTTTTCATCCGCAGCGACTACC
>CAIWVX010000336.1 GCA_903916205.1 uncultured beta proteobacterium | reverse complement strand
GTACCGCTGGAGGTAATGGCGGCACCCTCAAGCGTGACATTCCCTTGGGCCGCTAGCGTGCCGGTGTTGTTCAGCCGTGTCTGCGAAGTGGCTTGCAGTGCGCCTTGCGCATAGGTCGTGTCGCTCAGACTGAGACCGTGTTGAGCGGACAGCGCGACGTTGTTACCGGCTTTGTTCTGTCCGCCAAGAGTCAAGGTGTCGCTGGCGGTAACGGTTAAGTTTCCGGTGCGGCCAAGCGTGCCTCCCGAGGTGATGCCCGCCACCAACGCTCCGTTAGAGTCGATGGTCGCGGCCTCAAGCGTGACATCCCCTTGGGCCGCGAGCGTGCCGGTGTTCGCAAGAAGTGCCTGCGAAGTGGCTCGCAACGTGCCTTGTGCATACGTTGTGCCGCTCAGATTCAGAGCATTTGTGGCGACTAGCGCGATGTTGCCGCTGGCTTGGTTCTGCCCGCCTAGGGTCAGGGTGTCGCTGGCTGTAACGCTCAGGTTTCCCGAACCGCTAAGACGGCCATCCGTTGCCGTTCCAGCGGCCAAGGCACCGCTGGAGGTAATGGTCGTGGCTCCCAGCGTGACATTTCTTTGGGCCGCCAGCGTGCCGGTGTTGCTAATCTGCGCTTGCGAAGTCAGTTGGGCGCTGTCTTGGGCTTGAGTGGTGCCACTGTTGCTAATGTCTTGTTGTGCGCTGAGGTCGATGCGCCCGCTGGCTTGCGTGGTGCCGGTCAAGGTAATCCGCCCGGCGCTGTCAATGGAGAGGTCACCGGCCTGTGTAGCCAAGGTGCCGGAATTGACCACGCCGACCCCGGCCTCGGTGCCCACCAGACGGATTTTATTAGCGTACATGCCACCGAGGGCAGCAACATCAATGGCCACGGCAGGTGCGATTCCTGTCCCCGCGATAGTCTGCGTGCCCAGATCGGTGTAGGTGACTTGATGGGTTCCGGCGATGACGTTGAGGTTCTGGCCCCAGAATGCGGCATTCATTTGCACGGCACGAGCGATCAGGTCAATCTGCTCGGTGTTACTGCCGTTGAGTCCCGCGCCTTCAATGGCCACATGGCCGCCGATGACGCGAAAAGCGTCGAGACTGCCGCCGGCACCGAAGACCGGAGTGCCGGTGGTGAGCACGCCGCGCGTGGTGTTGATGAAGCCGCAACCGTTGCAGGTGATGCCGTTAGGGTTGGCGATGATGACTTCGGCTTTGCTGCCGCCGACTTCGGTAAAGCCACGTAAATTGCTCGGCAGGTTGGAAGTTACTTCGTTGAGGATGATGCGCGCAACGCCACCGGCAAGATTGACGTTGCCGTCGATGAAGCCGGCCAGTTGCGTCTGGGTAACCACTGGATTGTTGTTGAGTACGACGCCCTGCGCTGTCGGACTGTATTGGTCATACTGGTTACGCGACACGCCCGCCCCGGTGGCGGCGTTGATCTGAACAACGGGGACGCCGTTCGGTGCTGCGATGATTTGTGGCCGATAGCTGCCGGAACTCGCGGATATAACCTGCGCCGTAGCCGCCATCGGTTGGAGAATAAAGGTGCTTAGGGTGATCCAAATAACGGTGCGTTTGAACAGCGACGGGCGGTGCGTCATGTCACTTGATGACAATAATTCATCGGTAACGTAATGGACTGTGCGGGACGTATTCATGAGCTTGACTCCTCACCGAGCTACAACGGATAACTGAGCTGAAAGCCAGCCACGGGTCTGGTAACAGGGAAGCCCTCGGGCTTTTGCAAGGCCCCGCCGATAAACAGGTCGTAAGTAATGCCTTTGCCGCCACCGCGTAGGCCGATAACGGCACCGGTCAGTTGACGACCGGCGAGATACTGCGCACTCGGGCCGCCAACCCAACCGCGGTCAAGGCCAATATAGGCGGCCAGACCAGCGCTGGCGAAAGGCAATTCAAGGTCGTTGCGCAGATAGCCGCCATGCTCAGCCGCTAGGGTGGTGTTGCCATCAAAGCCACGCACGGTGTAGCGACTGCCGATGGCGATAAAATCTGTCGCATAGAGGACATCAGAGGTGGTTTGAACGCGCAGGGTGCTTATCCAGCGCAGTGACTGATCCGCCAAGGTGAACGGGGTCAGCAGCGTGGCATCCAGAGTTTGCGCATGGTAAGTAAAGGTCGGGCTATCGGCACGGCGCCCCGGCAAGTCGACTTGCCCGCCGACCCAAGGCACGCCTTGCCGGTAGGCCAACAACAGATCAAGTTGCTTGGTGCCAAAATACTGCCGGTGAGCAACGCCAAGTTCGGCGGTGGTCGTACGCCGGTGCTGCAGAAGTATCTCGATGTCTTCCATATAACTGCGGGATTCTCGACTCAGCAAACGAAATTGCAAGGTAGTCTTGGCCGCTTGGTCGCGGTAAACCAGTCGTTGCAGTTTGATTTCTTGATTGTGCGAATCTCCACTGAATTGAAATCTCTGATTTGCGCCTTGAGCGGTGAGCAGGTAGCGCGAAACGCTGTCAGAGAGCGAAAGCGTCCAGTTACCCCAAGGCACTGAGTACAGGAAGCTTTGACCTGCGGTGCCGCGCTGTTGCGGCGCTCTCTCGGCGTCATTATTGACGCTGAAGCTAAACAGGTCATTTAGCCCCAGTAGGTTGTCGAGCGAGGCGTTGAGCGAGGCTTGCAAGCGTCCGGTGACTTGGCCTCCTGAATCGTCGAGCGTTAAACCCAGTCGCCAAGGTTTGCTTTGCTTAACGGTGAGCACGAGGTCGCTTTCACCCGGTGTTTCGCCGGGCGCAATGTCAATGGAAACGTCTTGCGAAGGCACCCGTTTCATTTGCTCCAGCCCTTGCTCAATGTCACGCAGGTTTAAAAGATCACCGGGACGTACCGGAAACGCACTACGCCAGTTATGTTCAGGCGAATCGCCAACGATGCGAATGGCGCGAATGACGCCGGGCACAAGCACTAGACGCAGGGTGCCGCTCGTCAGATCCTGTTCAGGAACGCCAAGACGGGTGGTGATATATCCCTTGTCAATAATTAGCGCCGAAGTGCGCTGTACGATGCGGTTAATCCCCTGATGGCCGATGCATTGACCGGCATAAACAGCCAAATGTTTTTCCAGCCAAGAGAAAAGAGAGGGCGGATGACCTTCAAGTTGCAGGCGATCTATGCGGAAGCACGGGGTTTCCTCTGGCAACGAGAACGATTCGCTGTCCTCAGCTACGGAAGGAACGGTCAAACGAACATCGGGTTGACTCTGTCGAAGTGAGCGTTCTTCCGCCTCCTGCCGGGCGCGACGGCGCTGTTCCTCGATGTCAGACGTGCTTTGGGCGAAGGTCGATACCGACTGGAAGCACAAGCTACCGAGAGAAATCAGCGCGATCAAGCGTTGGGATGTCATATCAAACCAGCGTGAGGTGTATCGGGGAAAAATTACTGAATCGCTTTGAAAACGATTTCAGCATAGTAAGGTCGCCCCCTCTTGAAATCAATATGCCATAAGTCATATGACTAAAGTCATATAAATACGGCAGATTTTTGCAGGGGAAAGGCTGCCGATCACCAAGAGCGAGTTGGAGAAACAATCAGCCAAAGAGCTTGATCCGAAAAACAGGGAAGCATCTCGGCGCGTTCTAGATGATCGTCACTTTGCCGATGTGTTCGCAGAACACCGCTGAATTGACACCCACCGCAGAGGCGGAGAGACGGGAGAGGGCCGCAGAGAAGTGCATAAACACCAGAAATCCGATTTCAGGATGGCCTTTCCCACAGTGGCAGGTTTTCTCTGCGTTTTCTCTGTGCCTCTGCGTCTCTGCGTCTCTGCGGTGGATTTTGACGTTTGATGCAAAATTGTAAAAAAACCTCGTACGCTATCCATACCAGCAGACTCGATCTGTGGCCCACACAGGGGGCACCCGACAGGTACGGTATCATGGCGCTTTAATTTTCCCTGGAACAAACCCATGCCCAACGTGACGTCAACGGCGGTTCGCTTAAAAGGCTACACGCCACCGCCTTTTCTGATTGATACCGTGGATCTCGATGTCGATATTCGCCCAGAAGGCACGCTGATAACCGCGACGCTGACGTGCCGCAAAAATCCCGAGGTCACTGGCGATCAGCCGCTGGTGCTCAATGGTGAGGATCTTGAAACGCTGGCGATCAGTCTCGATGGTCGCGTACTGGCCGCTGAGGCTTACACCTTGAGCGCCAACCGCCTGACCCTGAAAAACGTGCCAGCGCATTTTAGTC
>CAIWVX010000335.1 GCA_903916205.1 uncultured beta proteobacterium | reverse complement strand
GCCAATATGAGCGCACTTTTTGTTTCATTTTCTGGTCGGGCCTCGGGCGTTTGGGCCGATTGCTGCTCAAATTTACGCAGGCGACCGTCAAGGTCAATATAGAAATCTTGCTGTCGCTTTTTGGTTGATTCGAGCTCGTAGCTTTGTGTTTCAAACAAGCCACGCAATTTAGCGTTTTCTTCACGTAGTGCTTGAATCTGATTGACCAATTCAAATTGTGCTTTCGACAAGGTGTCGACACGCTCGCTAGTCTGGGTGGCTAAGTCATTTATTTGACGACGCGCTTCCTCGTCGTCAAATATTCCGGCTTGCGCATGTGGCGCGCCTGCTGCGGCGAGCAGCACGGCGAGTGTCGTCAGGCTTGATGAGAAACCCGAAGAAAACCGCAAACAACGCGCCGTCATGTCAGAATTCGCCGTTGTAGAGCATGTCGCCGCGACGGTTTTCAGCCCAGGCGGCTTCGTCACTGCCTTCATGCTTGGGTTTCTCTTCGCCCAAACTAACCGATTCAACCTGGTCTTCGCGCGCACCGAGCAAGGTCAGCATTTTCTTGATCGCGTCGGAACGTTTCTGGCCCAATGCGATATTGTATTCACGGCTGCCACGGTCATCGGTATTGCCCTGAATCAGGATTTTGAACTGGCGGTTATTGGCCAGAAATTTAGCGTGAGCCGTCACTAGATCCTTGTATTCCGGCTTGACGTCATACTTGTCGTAATCAAAGTAAACGCTACGCTTAGAAAGGATGTTCCGTGGATCGGTCAGTTCCGGCGGCAGTCTGCTACTGCCAACACCGTCAGCTGTCACCGGCGTCACGCCGTCGCGCGTTTCAACTGGAGCACCCGCTTGTTCGGGGCCATTTCGAGTCGAACTACAGCCGACAATCATCAGAGCGAGAAGTGCGGGGATAATCAGTTTGTTCATGTGTTTCTCCTGCGGGAAATAAAAATTTTAAATTATTGGGTGAATGGGCCCCAGGCCGGTTCGCGAACATCACCAGCTGAGATGGAAAGACGTTGTTTGATACGGCCCTCAATTGAGACCGCAGAAAGAACACCGCGCCCCCCCATTTCAGTCGCGATCAAGATCATGCGACCATTAGGCGCAAAGGAGGGTGATTCGTCTTTATTGGAATCCGTCAGCACTTGTATTTGCTTGCTGGCTAAATCCATGACCGCAAGCCGAAAACCGTTTTCGCGGCGGCTGATAAAAGCCATTGATTTGCCATCTGGCGAGATCCGTGGCGAGACGTTATAGCTGCCTTCAAAGGTGACGCGCTGAGCGTCCCCTCCATTGATGCTGGTGCGATAGATTTGCGGGCTGCCGCCACGATCCGAGGTGAAGTAAATGGACTGTCCGTCGGGCGAAAAGAAAGGTTCGGTGTTAATGCCATTGGCCGTGGTTAGCCGCTGTACCGCAGAGCCATCAGCATTGACCGTAAAGATTTGTGAGCCCCCGTCTTTGGAGAGCACGACAGCCAGTTTACGTCCGTCAGATGACCAAGCGGGTGCTGAATTTGAGCCTTTGAAATTGGCGACAACGATGCGTTGTCCACTCGCCAGTGAATGCACATACACAACCGGTTTTTTATTTTCAAAGGAAACATAAGCCAAACGGCCACCATCGGGCGACCAAGTGGGCGAAATGATGGGTTCTTTAGATTTCAGTGCGGCTTGCTCATTGTGTCCATCGGCATCGGCGATACGAAGTTCGTAGCGACTTGCTCCGACTTTGACGACAAAAGCAATGCGCGTTGAGAAAACACCAGGGGCCCCCGTCAGCTTTTCATAGATGACGTCAGCCACGCGGTGACCGGCGGCGCGCAGCATCGAAGAAGACGTAACGAAAGCGGCTCCAGCCAGTGAAGTTTGTTTATTAACGTCATAAAGACGAAAACGCGTCTCTTGCCGACCATCGCCACTTGGGCCAAGACTGCCAGCGGCCAGTGCATCGGCACCGCGACTCTTCCAATCAACATAAGCCGGGCTGGACGTTTCGGTCATCGCAGTACCGGCGGTGTCGATTAACTTGAATAGGCCGCTGCGTTCGAGATCGTTTTTGATAACGGAAGTGAGTGCGCGCGAAGAGCCCGGTTCACCGCCAAAATCAGCGATGGCCAGGGGAATACGGTTGGCACCAGCGCCCGTAATCTCGATCGTTAGTTCCGCTTGGGCAGGGGCCATGGGCAGCGCTAACGCACAAAAAACAATCAGGCTGAAGCCACGCAGTATGAGCAGGAATCGTCGCATAAGGCACAGGCCAAGGTTAGTCAATCCGTAATTATATCCGCTAGGCGTACGAAGCGAATGTAACGAAACGTAATTTTGCGAGGTTTAGGTAGAGCAGAGGTCATGGGAAATAAGCGTGTTTTCGATACGCGCTTATTCGGCAAATGGCTTGTAGGGGATT
>CAIWVX010000334.1 GCA_903916205.1 uncultured beta proteobacterium | reverse complement strand
CGCAGGTGCATCAACTGAAGCCGAGCGAACATGACCGGATTTTTGCGGCGGTCAGCCATTTGCCGCATTTGCTGTCGTTTGCGCTGGTTCATGGCCTTGCGGTGCGCGAACATAGCGAAGTCTATTTTAATTTTGCCGCCAGCGGTTTTCGCGACTTTACGCGCATCGCCGCCAGCCATCCAGAAATGTGGCGCGACATTTGTCTGGCCAATCGCGTGGCGTTGCTCGAAGAACTGGATCGCTATCGCGCTCAGCTTGATGACTTGCACGAAGCTTTACAGCAAGCCGATGGCGCCGCGCTGGAAAAAACCTTCGATGTCGCTCGAACGGCACGTCGCGCTTGGTCGGAAAACAAGGTCAGCTAATTTTTATGCATTTTATTGATCTTCCGTCCTTGCTTTCTGCGCACGGAACAGTGCGCCTACCCGGCTCCAAGAGCATTTCCAATCGCGTATTACTCCTCGCCGCACTGGCCGAAGGTCGCACCGAAATTCATGATCTGCTGGAGTCTGACGATACCGCCCGTATGCTTGAGGCGCTCAAAACATTGGGGGTTGGCGTGGAATGGCAGGATGGCGTCTGTCAAGTTGACGGGACAGGCGGCGCATTTCCGCTTAAGCAGGCCGCGTTGTTTCTAGGCAATGCCGGAACGGCCTTTCGTTCGCTAACGGCGGCTCTAGCGCTGTCGGGTGGTCACTACACCCTCTCCGGCGTGCCACGTATGCACGAGCGTCCCATTGCCGATCTGGTCAATGCCTTGCGCGTGCTGGGGGCGGATGTTCAGTACATCGGACAAGAGGGTTTTCCGCCATTAGCCCTTAGCCCGGCGGTGATTCGGCCCGGCGGAGTGGTGCCGGTACGCGGAGATGTTTCCAGTCAATTCTTAACCGGCCTGTTGATGGCTCTGCCACTTACCGGCGTTGAGACGACGGTTGAGGTAGTCGGCGAACTGATTTCCAAACCGTACATCGACATTACCCTGTCCATGATGGCGCGTTTTGGTGTTCAGGTGGTGCGTGAAGGTTGGCAGCGTTTCACCGTTCCAGCGGCCTCTGTCTATCGTTCACCGGGCCGTGTTTATGTTGAGGGGGATGCCTCATCCGCCTCGTATTTTCTAGCGTTGGGGGCTATCGGCGGGGGGCCGGTACGGGTTGAGGGCGTTGGCCGTGATTCGATTCAGGGCGATCTGCGTTTTGCTGACGCGCTGCTAAAGATGGGCGCTCGAATTAACATGGGTCCCAATTGGATTGAAGCCTCGGCTCCCTTGTGCGGGCCACTGCGCGGCATTGAACTTGATTGCAATCACCTCCCCGATGCCGCCATGACCTTGGCGACGACCGCGTTATTTGCTCAAGGCACCACCACATTGACCCATATTGCCAGCTGGCGAGTCAAAGAAACCGACCGTATCGCGGCGATGGCGACGGAGTTGCGCAAATTGGGGGCTGGGGTGGAGGAAGGTCATGACTTCATTCGTATCACCCCATCGGGCACTGGGCTACTTTCACCACATGGCGGTATCGAGACCTACGACGATCATCGCATCGCCATGTGTTTCTCGCTGGCTTCAATGGCGACAACCTTGCGGATCAACGATCCGGGATGCGTCGCCAAGACGTTCCCCGATTATTTTTTACGTTTTTCTGAAGTAACGCACCCGGTTCCGGTCATTGCTATTGATGGCCCATCCGCTTCCGGCAAAGGGAGCGTCTCGGCGCGTGTGGCAGCGGCACTGGGTTGGCATTATCTTGATTCCGGGGCCTTGTATCGTTTGACGGCATTAGCTGCGCAACGTGCTGGCATCGCTTGGACAGATGAGGCCGGAGTGGCGGCTATCGCCGCCGAGCTTGATGTGGTGTTTGACGAGAACTCGGTGCTGTTATCTGGCGAGGAGGTCGGTGAGGCGATTCGGCTGGAAGAAATCTCTTCGGGCGCATCACAGGTAGCGGCATGGCCGGAGGTGCGTAAGGCGCTGCTTTTTCGGCAACGATTGTTTCGCCAGCGGGCAGGACTGGTGGCCGATGGTCGCGATATGGCTTCGGTGGTGTTCCCCGATGCACAAACCAAGATTTTTCTCACCGCCAGCGTCGAGATTCGCGCGAAAAGACGTTATAAGCAGTTGATCGAAAAAGGAGTCGCTGCTAAACTTCCGCCTCTTTTGTTGGATTTGCGTGAGCGCGATGAGCGCGATAGCCAACGTAGTGTGGCGCCTTTACAGCAGGAAGAAACAGCCAAATTGCTTGATACGACCGAGTTGACCATTGAGAACGCGGTCGCTCAGGTGCTGTTATGGAGCAAAGCGGTTTTGTCAGAAAAGTTTTTGTAGCATAGAGATTGCGGCAACTGCGGCAGTCTTTCGGTATTACCCGTTTCAAGTGCATTGGCATTTCGCTAGCTCATCTGAGTGTTGCGGAGAATCTTTTGATTCCCGCAAAGCGTGATGTCTGAAATAGGTAATGTTTTTTAACTTAACCCGCCCTCATGCGGTCATGTAACACTCAGTCAGGTCACTTCCAATATGTCAGCTAACCCCATTATTCAAGAAAGCTTTGCCGATCTTTTTGAAGCCAGTCTCGCGCGCCAAGAAATGCGCCAAGGCGAAGTCATTACGGCAGAAATCGTTCGCATCGACCAAAATTTCGTGGTCGTCAATGCCGGACTAAAATCCGAAAGCTATATCGACCGTGAAGAATTTCTCAGCGATACCGGCGAACTCGAGGCCACCGTCGGTGAATTCGTCCAAGTCGCCATTGAGCAACTGGAAAACGGCTTCGGTGAAACTCGCCTCTCACGTGAACGGGCCAAGCGCGTCGCCGCTTGGAACTTCCTCGAAACCGCCCTGAACGAAGGCACCCTAGTCACCGGTACGATTACCGGCAAGGTCAAGGGCGGTCTCACCGTCATGGCCAACAGCGTCCGCGCCTTTCTTCCCGGCTCGCTGGTTGACCTGCGTCCGGTCAAGGACACCTCGCCGTACGAAGGTAAAACCTACGAATTCAAAGTGATTAAGCTTGACCGCAAGCGCAACAACGTTGTCGTTTCCCGCCGTGCCGTGCTCGAAGCCAGTGTTGGCGAAGAACGCGATGCACTGCTGTCTAACCTCACGGAAGGCAGTATCGTCAAGGGCGTGGTCAAAAACATCACCGATTACGGCGCATTCGTCGACCTCGGCGGTATTGATGGTCTGCTACACATTACCGATCTGGCCTGGCGCCGTGTTCGTCATCCGTCCGAAGTGTTGGCCGTGGGTGACGAAGTGCAAGCCAAAATCCTTAAATTCGATCAAGAAAAAAACCGCGTTTCGCTGGGTCTCAAACAACTCGGCGAAGATCCGTGGGTCGGCATTGCCCGTCGCTACCCGCAAAGCACCCGCCTGTTCGGCAAGGTGACCAATCTGACCGACTACGGTGCCTTCGTTGAAATCGAACAAGGCATTGAAGGCTTGGTTCACGTTTCCGAAATGGATTGGACGAACAAGAATGTTCATCCTTCCAAGGTGGTCCAGCTCGGCGACGAAGTCGAAATCATGATTCTCGAAATCGAAGAAGAGCGCCGTCGTATTTCCCTCGGTATGAAGCAATGTGTGGCTAATCCGTGGGACGATTTCTCGATGAACCAGAAAAAAGGTGACAAGGTCAAAGGGGCGATTAAATCAATCACCGATTTTGGCGTGTTCATCGGTCTGCCTGGCGGGATTGATGGTCTGGTTCACCTCTCCGATCTATCGTGGTCGGTTCCCGGTGAAGAAGCCATCCGTAACTTCAAGAAGGGTGACGAAGTCGAAGCCGTGGTTCTGGCGATTGATACCGACAAAGAGCGTATTTCCTTGGGCATCAAGCAGCTTGATGGCGACCCCTACACCAGCTTCATTGCCAATCACGAGAAAAATGCCATTGTTAATGGTATCGTCAAGTCGGTTGATGCCCGTGGAGCGATCATTGCCATTGAGGGTGATATGGAAGGCTACCTGCGCTCTTCCGAAGTGTCGCGTGAGCGGATTGACGACCTCACCAAAGTTTACAAAGAAGGTGATGCGGTTGAAGCGATGATCATTAATATCGACCGCAAGACGCGTTCAATCAACTTGTCGATCAAAGCCAAGGATCAGGCAGAACAGCAAGAAGCCATGCAGAAGTTCTCTTCTGAGAGCAGCGTTAGTTCGGGAACAACCAATCTTGGCGCTTTGCTGAAAGCCAAGCTGAATAATCCGGAATAAGGTAGGTTACAGCCATGACTAAGTCAGATCTGATCGAGCGACTGGCCGAACGGTTTCCACAGCTGGTCGTTAAAGACGCGGATTTCGCAGTCAAGATGATTCTTGATGCGATATCCGAGGCATTGTGCAAAGGCGATCGCGTCGAGATTCGCGGATTCGGCAGTTTTACGCTGAATCATCGTCCTCCTCGTATTGGCCGAAACCCTAAGTCCGGTGAGAAAGTCAGTGTTCCCGAGAAATGGATTCCCCATTTCAAGGCGGGTAAGGAATTACGCGAGCGTGTCTATAGCGCGCTGAAAACCGACTGATGGACGAGGCCGTGCTGAAGTGAATTACCGTGGGCGGCAACGAGAGTTCCCGCCCATTTTTCTTGGTGAATGAATACCCGTCGTGCTATAAATTTGTTGCGGCTCGGCCACTTTTTTATGGGTGCCGTGCGCTAATCCAACAGTAGTGGCAAGTGGCAGTAGACTCGATGCCGGAGTCGTCAAAACAACCGGAGTCGCTTCCTGAGAGCGTTCTTTGATGGTCGGGGTTACGTGATTTGAACTAAATGGCATTAAAAATATGATCGAATTTGAATACTGGCAATTGCTGTTTTTTCCTCTGTTTTTCGTTCTCGGCTGGGCGGCGGCGCGTATTGATATTCAGCATCTGGTCAAGGAGTCACGAGCGCTTCCGCGCTCGTATTTCCAGGGGCTCAATTTTCTCCTTAACGAGCAGCCTGACCGCGCCATTGAAGCTTTTGTCGATGCGGTTAAGGTTGATCCGCAAACCATTGAACTGCATTTCGCGCTAGGTAATCTATTTCGTCGTCGTGGCGAAACCGAGCGCGCCATACGGATGCACCAAAATCTGCTTGAACGCGATGATTTGCCCGAAGATCTGAAGCTCCAGGCACTCTATGAACTCGGCCAGGATTTTCTCAAAGCGGGGCTGCTTGACCGTGCGGAGGAGGTTTTTAGCAAGCTAAGTGATTCGCCCCTCGCGAAAGAGGCTAAGTGCAATTTACTTGAAATTTTCCAACTGGAAAAGGACTGGGAAAAGACCATTGCCATTGCGATGGAACTTCCCGATAGAGCCTCGCAGAAAGACGTCGCCGAATACTATTGCGAACTGGCCGCGGCCGAAATGATTCGTTCACGACCAGAAACCGCGTCGGCGCACCTCAAAACGGCGCTTGAGCGCAACCGGAAATGTGTCCGTGCCAGTCTATTGCAGGGCGACATTGAAATTCAGCAAGACCATTTTGAAGCCGCCATTAACTGCTGGCTACGTATTGAACAGCAGGATCCGACTTATCTGGCGCTGGTGGCTCAGCGACTGTTAGATGCCTTTCGCCGGATGGATCGCCGCGATGAAGGTCTGCAACTGTTGCGCGGCTACCTTGAACATTATCCGTCGCTCGATTTGCTGGATGTGGTCTTCCAACTCGTCCTTGAAAGTGAAGGCGCGGATGCGGCATATAGCTTGGTGCGCGACGAACTCAAGCGCAATCCGACTTTGCTTGGTTTCGATAAACTGATTGACGCCCGCCTCTTGGCGGCACCACCGGAATCTCGCCCTGATCTTGAGCTTGCCAAGAGCATTGTGCAGAGTTACACCCGCCGTTTGGCCCGTTATCGGTGCGATAATTGCGGCTTCAAGGCACGTCAGTTTTATTGGCGTTGTCCGGCGTGCGGCGGATGGGAAACCTATTCGCCGAAACGTACCGAAGAATTCGATTTAACGCCCTAGTTAGCCAGGAGTAATGCATGTCTCTGGGAGACTTTTCAACTGTTCGTCTGCTGGTTGTCGGCGATGTAATGCTCGACCGTTATTGGTTTGGTGAGGTTTCGCGCATCTCGCCCGAAGCGCCGGTGCCCATTGTAAAAGTCGAGCGCAGTGAAGAGCGACCGGGCGGTGCCGCCAATGTGGCACGCAATGCCGCAGCGTTAGGGGCCCACGTTTCGCTATTGGCGCTGGTGGGTAACGATGAGCCGGGGGCCACACTGAATCGTCTGATGCAGGAGGGCGGGATTGAGACCAGTTTGCACATTGATGAGGCCATTACCACGACCGTCAAGCTGCGTGTTATTGGTCGGCAACAGCAATTGCTGCGCATCGATTTCGAGACTCAGCCCTCGCATGAAGTGCTGCTGGCAAAATTGTCCGAATTTGAAAAGCGTTTGCCTGACGTCGACGCGGTGATTTTCTCTGATTACGGCAAGGGCGGGTTGATGCATATCAGTGCGATGATCAAGCAGGCGCGTGCCGCCGGAAAAGTCGTGCTGGTCGATCCGAAAGGTGACGACTATTCGATCTATGCCGGGGCCACCCTCATCACCCCCAATCGCTCAGAAATGCGTGAAGTGGTGGGACGCTGGAAGGACGATAACGAACTTGAGAGTAAAGCCAGCAATTTGCGTGGTGAACTGGGCTTGGATGCCCTGCTAGTCACTCGTAGCGAGGAAGGGATGTCACTCTTTCACGCCGGCGGAATGATTCATGAAAAGTCAGTTGCCCGAGAAGTCTTTGATGTCTCGGGGGCTGGCGATACGGTCATTGCAACCTTGGCCGTGATGCTGGCGAAGGGTGAAAATTGGGCCAACGCGATTCATGTGGCAAATATAGCCGCCGGAATTGTGGTGGGCAAACTGGGTACGGCAATCGTCACCCGTGAAGAACTTGATATGGCTTTGAACTGAGAGCGTTGATATGTACACCATAGTGACTGGCGCGGCAGGTTTTATCGGCTCCAATATCGTCAAAGCACTCAATGAGCGCGGTGTCGATAAGATCATTGCCGTCGATAACCTGACCCGCGCCGATAAATTCAAAAATCTGATTGAACGGGCTATTGTAATCGGAAATGGCAGGAAAATAACGCTTAAAGATCTGCCCCTGGAAAAAAATGTTGTCG
>CAIWVX010000333.1 GCA_903916205.1 uncultured beta proteobacterium | reverse complement strand
GGCGCTGAAAAAACCCGCTTTTGGCGGGTTTTTTTTCGTCCAATTTTTCATACCGGATTGAAAATAGCGTTAGATAATACGAAAGTTTAGAGTCCGGTATCATTACGCTAATCTGCTGATTATCCTCTCGACTGTGAGTACCCAATTGAGTTTTATGCGCTTTTTTATCTTTTCATTGGCTTTGGCTTTCGCTGTTGCCAACCCTTCAATCGTCACGGCGGACAACCTGCCTGATCTTGGCGAATCGGCACGCGCCGATTTGCCGCAACAGCTTGAACGACGACTCGGTCAAAGCATCATGAACGACATTCGTCTGCGAGAACCAAGCTATGTAGACGACCCCGAAATTAACGATTACCTCAACCGTTTAGGGCGCGGTTTGGTTGAAGCCAGTTCAAATCCGAACGGTGATTTTCATTTTTTTGCTATTCGCGATAATTCGGTGAATGCGTTTGCGATGTTCGGCGGTTTTATCGGCGTCAATACCGGAACGCTCCTTACGGCACAATCGGAGTCTGAACTGGCCGGTGTGATCTCGCACGAAATTGCTCACGTCACTCAAAATCATCTGGCACGACAAATTGCCAGACAAAATCAGTCGACGATTCCGAACATGATCGCTATGGGGCTTGGCATTCTGGCCGCCCGATCGAATTCGGCGGTGACCGCCGCGACCATACTCGGGACACAGGCCAGCGCTGTTCAGGCACAGTTAGCCTATACCCGTGAATTTGAGCGGGAAGCGGATCGAATGGGGTATCAGACGCTCGACAAGGCTGGATTTGACGTGCGCGGCATGGGCGATTTCTTTGAACGCTTACAGAAGGCCGGGCATTTGTACGAGACCAATGCGCCGGTTTATTTACGTTCGCACCCGCTAACGGTTGAACGGATATCCGATATGCAGAATCGGGCGCAGGGTTCGCCTTATCGGCAGATTGTCAGTAGCCTTGATTTTTATTTGATCCGGGCGAAACTTCGCGCCCTGATGGGGACACCGCGTGAGGCGGTCAATGAATTCACCACGCAGATCAAAGATAAAAAATACGCCTCGCTAGCGGCGGCGCGTTATGGCTTGGTCGTTGCCTTGATGCGCGCCAAGGATATTTCGGCGGCACGGCGTGAAATGGAGCTTCTTCAGTCGCTCAAAGTGGCGTCGCCGATTGTTGCTTTTTTGGCGGCGGAAGTCCGTGCTGCGCTAGGTGATCTGTCGACCGCACAGGCGATATTTCGTGAAGCCTTGCAGCGTTTTCCGCAAGCCAAATCGCTGGTTTATGGTTACGCTGAGTCACTCTACAGCGGGCGGCAATATGACCAAGCCTTAGTTTTTATCGACACACAACTTCAGCTAAATGCTGCGGATTACTCACTCTATGGTTTGCAGGCTAAAACCTATGCCGCATTGGGTAAGCGACTGCTGCAACATCGAGCGCAAGCCGAGTTTTATTTGTTGCAGGGACGCACTGGTGCGGCTATCGAACAATTGCAATTTGCCCAGCAAGCGTCCGACGGTAATTTCTATGAGCAATCTGCCGTTGATGCCCGGCTACGCGAGCTGCGGAAGTTGCAGGTGGAAGAAGATAAGCAAAAAAGGAATGGCGGTTAAAATACCTTTTTACTTCGCGCTGGAACAATTATGCAGTTTGATCGAGAACTCGATGTCAAAGGGCTAAATTGCCCGCTTCCCATTTTGCGCACCAAAAAGGCTTTGGCCGAATTGACTTCCGGTCAAATATTGCATGTGCTGGCGACAGATCCCGGTGCTGTCAAGGACTTTCAGGCGTTTGCCAAACAAACAGGCAACCCGTTACTGTCGACTTTAACGTCTGAATCCGGCACCGATCGGGTTTTTGAGTTTTATTTCAAGCGCAAATAAACGGATTCTTTTCGCCGCTCGCCGTTGGATTCTGCAATGAACTCCGTTGATGAAGCTTTCGCCCTGTTTGACAGCGACGATGGCGGGGCCATTTTGCTATCCAATTATCGTCGGGCCATTCATTTCGATTTATCGACCGCGCACTCAAGAAATCTGGAACAAACATTTAAGCTTATTGAAGCTGCAGCGGCGAGCGGAGAATGGGTTGCTCTAGCCGTCGATTATGCGCTAGGCGCGTATTTCGAGCCTTCTGTGGCGAGTTTAGACACGCCACCGCCTCCGTTGCGGGGTTGGGTATTTGGCGGTCATCAGCACCTTGACGCAACGGGTGTGGCGGCTTTTCTGACACGTCGGCTAGAGGCTCTGTCGGAGCCTCAACGCCATGCCGGAGTCGCCGAAGTCCGTGTCGCGCTTGATGCGCTAGCCTATACGGCGAAAGTCCAGCGAATCAAGCAGTGGATTGCCGCCGGTGACTGCTATCAGATCAATCTGACTTTTCCGTTGGATTTCAAGGTTTATGGTCATCCCCTGGCGCTTTACTCAAAGTTGCGCCAGCGCCAACCGGTTCGTTACGGCGCGTTTATTTCCGTGCCGGAAGAAACGCTGCTTTCCTGCTCCCCCGAACTGTTTTTTGAACGCAGCGGAGATCACGTTGTAACCCGGCCAATCAAAGGTACGGCGCCGCGTGGCGCGACACCCACCGAGGATGCTGAGCGCCGCTGCGCGTTATTGGCTTCGGAGAAGGAACGTGCCGAGAACATCATGATCGTCGACCTGTTGCGTAATGACTTAAGTCGTCTTGCCACTCCCGGCGCGGTTCGGGTTGAGTCGCTGTGTGAGGCGGAGGCGTATCCCACTTTGTGGCAAGTGGTATCGACGATTTCTGCTGAGTTGCCGGGGGTGTGTTTGTTTGATCTGTTCCGCGCCCTGTTCCCCTGTGGATCAATCACTGGCGCACCCAAAATTCGCGCTATGCAATGCCTGGCTGAACTGGAAGAGCGGCCTCGCGGTTTGTATTCGGGTGCTCTAGGTTGGCTGGCACCGGGCGGTGATTGCCGCTTTAATGTGGCTATTCGGACAGTGCAATTTGGGCCGAATGGGCAGGCGCGTCTAGGTATCGGCAGCGGTATTGTGATTGATGCCGATCCCGAACGCGAATACGCCGAATGTCTGTTAAAGGCAAATTTCCTCACTGGGTTCGATCCAGGATTCGAACTGATCGAAACGCTACGGGTTGAGAATGGTGAGTGCCCACTCCTACAGCGACACCTAACGCGTTTAGAGGCTTCTGCCCGTGCGCTTGGTTTTGCCTACGCGGGGCCAACGATCCTTGCCGTCTTGCAAGCCGAATTTAACAGAACCCCCAACGGGACAAATCGCGCCCGCTTGACGCTGGCGCACGATGGAAAATTTAAGCTTGTCGTGAGTCCTTTGCCGGAGGAAAAACGCGCCTGGCAAGCTATTTTTGCCGGAGAAAATCTTGATGCCGATGATTACCTACTGCGCCACAAAACGACAGCACGTAGTCGTTACGACCGGGCTCTGGCGGGATTGCCCGAGGGTATTTTCGACGCCATTTTCCTGAATACACGCGGTGAAGTTTGCGAAGGTGCGCGCAGCAATGTATTCATCGAACGCGACGCGCTATTGCTCACGCCGCCTCTTCGTTGTGGTTTATTGCCCGGCGTGATGCGCCACCATCTTCTGGAATCAGGACGGGCGGTTGAGTCGGTGCTGACGGTGAATGATCTGCGTAATGCGTCAAAAATTTATCTGGGAAATGCGTTACGCGGTTTAATTCCGGTGAGTTTGCGCGACTGAACGCTTTGACTTCCTTTTCATATAGCGGCAATGAATAAGTAAATAAACAAATAGGCTTTGTTGGTCTATATGAATTCTTTATAGTGTCGCACTTGTCAGTGGCTCAGCGAATTTATAGGAGATTCAAATGCATCGATTGCTACGTGTCTTGGTTATGGCTGTCGTTCCCGTGTTGGCTTGGCCAGTGCTGGCGGAAACGGCGCTGCTTAATGTGTCTTATGATGTTTCACGCGATTTCTACAAAGACTTTAACCCGCTGTTTCAAACGTACTGGAAGGCCAAATCCGGTGAGTCAATTGAAATCAAACAGTCACATGCTGGTTCGAGCAAGCAGGTGCGGGCCGTGGCCGATGGCCTAGAAGCGGATCTGGTGACGATGAATCAGGCGTCGGACATTGATTTTCTGGCCGAAAAGGGTTTGGTTGTCAGTGATTACGCCAAGAAATTTCCGAATAATGCTTCGCCCTACACGTCGACCATGGTTTTTATCGTACGCAAGGGAAACCCCAGAGCGTTGCAAGATTGGTCTGATCTGGTAAAACCGGGCATTCAAGTTATCCTGCCGCATCCGAAAAATACCGGCAATGGTCGCTACTCCTATCTTGCCGCTTGGGGATTTGCGCTTAAGCAACCGGGAGGCAACGACAAGGTTGCACAGGAATTTGTCGCCAAGCTACTCAAGAACGTCCCTCTTTTTGCGTCGGGAGGCCGTGATGCAACGACCACTTTCATGCAGCGCAAAATGGGCGACGTACTGGTTTCTTTTGAAAGCGAAGCTGAATTGATCGCTAAGGAATTCGGTAAGGGGGAGTTTGATGTGGTTTATCCGTCACTCTCGATCCTGACCGAGTTCCCGGTGGCGATTGTCAATAAAGTGGTCGACAAAAAAGGAACCCGCAAGCAGGCCCAAGCTTACTTGGACTACCTGTGGTCTAAAGAAGGACAAGAAAATGCGGCGCAAAATTACCTGCGCCCGCGAGACGCCGAATTGCTCAAAAAATATGCGGCGCAATTCCCGACAATCAAGACCTTTAGCGTCGATGAGGTGTTTGGTGGCTGGGGCAAAGCCTCATCCACGCACTTCAAAGACGGCGGCAGTTTCGATCAAATTTATACATCGAAGTGAGTCAATACTCTGACGTCATTCCCACGCAGGCGGGAATGACGGTTTTTTTGATCGACGCCCTGAGTCATTGGCGTGGTTGAATATAAGGTTCAAGGTTCAATGAAACGTGTGCTTCCCGGCTTCGGTCTGTCACTTGGCGTGACGCTGGTCTATCTCTCGCTACTCATCTTGCTGCCGCTTTCCGGTCTGGCGTTTAAGAGCAGTTCGCTCGACTTGAGCCAGTTCTGGGCAGTGGCCAGCGGTGAGCGTGCGCTCGCTTCGTATCGCGTGACCTTCGGTGCCTCGCTGCTGACGGCACTGATCAACGCGGTATTCGGGCTGGTCGTGGCCTGGGTGCTGGTGCGCTATTCCTTCCCGGGAAAACGACTGGTCGATTCGCTGGTCGATCTACCTTTTGCCTTGCCGACGGCGGTTGCTGGGATCACGCTAGCCACCTTGTATGCGGGCAACGGTTGGGTCGGACGGCATTTGGAGCCGCTCGGCATCAAAGTCGCCTTCACGCCATTGGGCATTGTCGTGGCGCTGACCTTTATCAGCCTGCCTTTTGTGGTGCGGACACTGCAACCGGTGATCGAAGATATTGAACCGGAAATCGAAGAGGCGGCCGCTTCGCTCGGCGCTTCTCGTTGGCAAACCTTTTCACGGGTACTGTTGCCGGGGATTTTCCCCGCGCTACTGACTGGCTTTACGCTAGCTTTTTCGCGGGCCATCGGTGAGTACGGCTCGGTTATTTTTATCGCGGGCAATATGCCTCTGATTTCCGAAATAACCCCGCTGCTGATCATTTCAAAACTCGAACAGTATGATGTCGTTGGGGCGACGGCGCTAGCGAGTGTCATGCTGGTCATTTCGTTCCTGATGTTGCTCGGGGTCAACGCCCTGCAATGGTGGTCGGCTAACCGCAGTCACGGCAGGAAAAGGGTGAGTCGATGAGCGCCCCGGCAAAACGCATGGCCAATGCTGAACCCCGCTGGTTGCGCGTGATGCTGATCGGCGTGGCCTTGACTTTTCTCTTCCTTTTTCTGGCCCTGCCGTTGTTAGCGGTCTTTTTCGAGGCTTTGGCCGGCGGTTGGTCTGCCTATTTTGCGGCCTTGAACAATCCTGAAACGTTTTCCGCCATCGGACTAACTCTTTTTATTGCAATCTTCGTCCTGCCGTTCAATGTGGCGGTGGGCATTGCCGCCGCTTGGGCCATTGCCAAGTTCGACTTTCGCGGCAAGAGTCTGCTGATCACCTTAATCGACTTACCCTTTGCCGTCTCGCCCGTGGTTGTCGGCATGGTTTTCCTGCTGATTTTTGGCGCACAGGGGTTGTTCGGATCATGGCTTTCTGAGCACAACATCAAAGTTGTTTTTGCCTTGCCGGGCATGATTCTAGTCACGCTGTTCATCACTTTTCCCTTTGTCGCCCGTGAGCTGATTCCACTCATGCAGGCGCAGGGCAAGGATGAGGAAGAAGCGGCGATTTCATTGGGGGCCAGCGGCTGGCAGATGTTCTTTCGCGTCACCCTGCCGAACATCAAGTGGGGCTTGCTCTATGGCGTGATTCTCGCCAATGCTCGGGCGATGGGCGAGTTTGGTGCCGTATCGGTGGTTTCTGGACATATTCGCGGCGAAACCAACACCTTGCCGCTGCATGTGGAAATTCTTTATAACGAATACAACGCCATTGGCGCTTTCGCGGCGGCTTCCGTGCTGGCACTTCTCGCACTGGTAACGTTAGTGGCCAAAACCGTGGTGGAGTGGCAAATGCGCAAGGAAACTGAAATGCTTCAGACCGTTTTGCCGCCTGAGAAAACGTGAAAAAATCAAAAAACCACCACAGAGGCACAGAGACGCAGAGAAAGCGCAGAGGCCATACTTTGTTCTCAAATTTTTGCTCTGCGTCTCCGTGTTTCTGTGGTGAAAGGTTATGTGTTTTTTACAGTATCCGAGAAAACTGAAAAAGAAAGCGGAATAAGTTCATGAGTATAGAAATCTGCGGTGTTGGCAAGCGCTTTGGCAACTTTGTCGCGCTCGATAACATTGATCTGCATATCCCGACGGGCGAACTGGTGGCTTTGCTTGGGCCTTCTGGCTGTGGCAAGACTACCTTGCTGCGCATCATCGCCGGTATGGAGTCGGCGGAGAATGGGCATGTCAAGTTTTCCGGTGAAGAAGCCTCTCATTTACACGCACGGGAGCGCAATGTCGGTTTTGTATTTCAGCATTACGCGCTATTTCGCCATATGTCGGTGTTTGAAAATGTGGCCTTTGGTCTGCGCGTTAAAGCCAAATCCGAACGGCCACCCGAGGCCGAAATTCATCGCCGGGTGATGGCTTTGCTCAAGCTGGTTCAGCTCGACTGGTTAGCCGACCGCTACCCTTCGCAACTTTCTGGAGGACAGCGACAGCGCATCGCGCTGGCCCGTGCTTTGGCGGTCGAACCGAAAGTGCTGCTGCTCGATGAACCGTTTGGGGCGCTCGACACCAAGGTGCGCAAAGAATTACGCCGTTGGTTACGTCGTCTGCACGACGAAATGCATATCTCGAGTGTCTTCGTCACGCATGATCAGGAAGAGGCGCTGGAAGTCGCCGATCGTGTGGTGGTCATGAATCAGGGACGGATTGAACAGATTGGCACCCCGGACGAGGTTTATTCCAATCCGGCCTCGCCTTTCGTCTATCAATTTTTGGGTAACGTCAATGTCTTTCACAGTCGGGTGCATGGCAACTGGGCCGACATCGGGCATGACAGCCTCGGTGCGACGGGTGGGAAAGAGACCGACGAAGCCATGGCT
>CAIWVX010000332.1 GCA_903916205.1 uncultured beta proteobacterium | reverse complement strand
TACTCAATTGACTGCAATGACTGACCATCAGACAAGCTATAAACATCATAAGCCTCATGCCGAGATGCGTGCCTTAGCCGAGACTCATAGCGGATTTCGCTACATTCTTATTCGTGACGAAATAATTCAGATCAGCCGGTCGGATAAAATCAATGATTCGCACTGTGCACCCTATGTTTTGGTGCTTCTTGGCGGTGGAGATGGCTTGCAGCAAAGCCATTTTGTTGCCGACTTCCTCTCAAATTTGGGTCTCGATGTAATTCTTGTGCAAGGCCCGCTGGCGAAAAGTTCGCCTTCAAAAAGAAAATACCGTGTTGTTCAAAATCCCCCTAATTTGCCGCAGCTACTCAATGAATGCACGTTGGCCGTGACCAATGGTGGCGGCTGTCTTTTTGAGGCACTCAGCCTTGGCAAGGCTTGCGTTGTCTTACCTCAAACGAAGGCCGAATCTGTTATCGCTGCCTTTATGTTGAATGAAAACGCCGTACTTGGGGTGGGAGTCGATAGTTTACGCGTTTTTTCTACGGATGAAATAAAGCGCATCTCTGGCGTAGGCCCTTCCCTAGTTGATGGGCGTGGCGCAGAGCGAATCTCACAGATCGTAAGGAGTTTGCTGTGATGTTAGATGATAAATGGCTGGTAGCCGTAACCGCAGGCCGCTGGCAAAAGCCGGGGATACGCGAGGCGCAACTCGCGGGGCTAAAAGTGCTGGCGATTGATGCCGACAAGAACGCCGTTGGTCTTGCTGAAGCCGATAAATCGCTGGTCATTGACTTGCAAGATCATGATGAGGTGATACGAATGCTGCGCGAAATGAATATTCCTTTCTGTGGTGCAATCAGTTTTGTCTCTGATGCAGGAATGCTGCTTACTGCCAGAATTCGTGAAGAATTTAATATGCCTGGCCCTCGACATCTACTGTCGCAGCGACTGATAAATAAATCTTTACAGCGTCGTCTCTGGCAAAAGCACGCTGTTGCCGGGCCAAAGTGGCAGGTTTTCTCTACACCAAAAGAGGCGATCTCTACGCTTCCTAGTTTTGGCTATCCGCTGATTATTAAGCCGACGGATTCGTCAGGGAGCCGAGGTGTAAGTAAAATCGAGTCAGATGACGATGGAGTTGAAGATGCCGTTAAACATGCGTTTATCTATTCAAATTCCGGCGAGGTGATCGTCGAAGAGTACATGCAAGGCACCGAATTTACGGTCGAAGTTATTGTTGATGGCGGCGAAGTACATGTATTGGCGGTAACTGAGAAAAAAAAGGTCGAGAGCACTCGGGGGACTGTCGCCAGAGAATTGGCTACACCTGAAAGACCCAATGACGTTGTTAAAGCCATTTCAGACCTAGTTGTTTCGGCGTTTGTGGCTCTTGAATACACCGACGGCCCCGGTCATGCCGAGGTGATTCTCAAGGATGCGGGCGGTGTTGGGATGATTGAGGTGGCTGGTCGTGGTGGCGGTTTCATGGTTTTTGAACGCTTCTTACCGATTGTCACGGGCTTGAATGTGGCAAGAATGGCCGTGCTGCAATCTGTGGGCTTGCCGATTGGTCCGGTCAATAATCTCAAGCGGGCGGGCGTGTTGCGCTTCTTTCCATCACGCCCCGGTGTTTTGCGCGGCATGAGTGGATTTGATGAGGCAAATTTGCTTGAAGGTATCGAGGTTGGGGCGTTCGTCAAAGTCGGCGAGCGCTTTTCTCGTGCAACCGTAGACGGTGATCGACTTGGCTATATCCTCACTAACGCTGATAGTCCAAGCAAGGCTCAGGCCCTTGCCAATCAGGCGGAATCGATTATTCATTTTGATATCTTGGACGCGCCATGATTGTCGATGCGCACCTGCATTTAGACGATAAGGTGGATTCGACTGCTGCCGGTGCTGCATTTGAATTGAATCGTCAGCTTGGAAGTGCCGGAATTGATCGGGCGCTGATATTGCACCTAGAGATTCAGCCTTGGTCGCCTGAAACCTTTGCCGAAGCAATCTCAGCGTACCCACGGATGCGCGGTTTTATCAATGTGCATCCGCATCATGAAAAGGCTGAGTTGCAATTGCGGCAAGGGATTGAAAGACTCGGGTATATTGGTTTGAAGTTACATCCTCGGCTTCAGAAATTTGATGTCGAGGACGATAAAGCCTTACGACTTATCCAAGTTGCCGGTGAAATGAAGGTGCCGGTACTTATTGACGCTTTTCCTGATGGAACGTATCTTTTAGAAGGTTTTTCTCCGCTTAAATATGCGCGAGTTGCGCTTAAGTGCGCAAGCACTCGAATTGTTGTGGCACACATGGGCGGGCACCATGTTCTCGATTTTTTGATGTTGGCTAAACGCTTGCCAAATCTTTATTTTGATTTTTCATATTCGCTTCTTTATTACCAAGGCAGTGCGATTCCCGGAAACATGGCTTATGCCATGAAAAGCCTCAATTTTAAGAACGTTTTTTATGGGTCAGATTACCCAGATCGTCCGATCAATGTCTCTCTGGAAATGTCCCGAAACGTATTGCTGGCGCATGGGCTTCAGGAAACTGAGATGCGTAAACTAATGGGGACGAATGCCCTTCAGTTTTTTGATTGGAAAGATCGGTAATGGCGTTCTGCCAGAAAGATGGCTTGAAGAATGTCGCCAGTTTTTATAATTCGCGCTTCGATGAGTTTGGTCAAAATATCAAGTCGGTGGGATGGGGAAGCGTAGAATCTCAGCAGTTGCGATTTGAGATTTTATTTCGCGGACTTAATGTCAAAGGGAAGACAATTTTAGACGTCGGTTGTGGCCTAGGCGACCTTGTTGCTTACCTTGACAGGCTTACCGGGGGCAGTTATCACTATATTGGGATTGATATTTCTGAACGATTGATCGCCGATGCACGCTTGCGTTTGGGACAAAAAAGTCGAGAATTTTTCTTGGGTGATATTTTTTCGTTAAGCCTGCCTGATGTGGATATTGCTGTGCTCTCCGGCGCACTCTCTTTCAAGACGAAGGGTGTTGAGAACTATGCACGAGAAACCATGTCGAAAATGTTTTCACTTTCAAATGAAGCGACTAGCTTAAATTTTTTGAGCAAATATGCAGATTATGAGCTTGAGAAAAATCAACATTACTCTCCCGACGAGGTGTTTTGCTGGGCAAAAAAAATTGCCGCCAAGGTGAATTTGATACACGACTATCCTTTGTACGAATTCACCGTTCAGTTAATAAAGTAGAGCTACGAGTACTATGAGAGGAGACATGATGAACTACGCAAAAACGATCGTTGAGTATTGTCAAAAAAACCGTGTTTCTACAACTGAGGTGGCCGATGCGCTGGGAAAGTCGGGCGTTCTCGACAAGGTGCTGCCAATTAGCACGGGCTTCTATAAGGTCGGCGTCGTTCGCCCTGTTTTTACAGCTAATAATTCTAATTACGCCGTACATGAACAAGTGCGCGACATTCAAGAGGGCGAAGTCGTTATTGTCTTTGCCCATAATTGCGACAATCGGGCGATTCTTGGTGATCTAATCTCAAAATTCATCCTTCTCTATCGCGGAGCGACGGCAATTGTCGTGCAAGGTTTAGTTCGCGACGTTGCAAGGCTTAGGCGCGAAAGGTTTGCCGTTTGGAGTGCTGGCGTAACGCCCTTAGGGTGCTTTAACATTCAGACTGAAGCTTATCCCGCCGATCAAGAAAAAAAGTTACGGGCACTCTATGAAGGCGCGATTGCTGTTTGCGATGACGGCGGCGTGACGGTTATCCCCAGAGATAAAGTGACAAAAGAAATGCTCTCAAAGTTGGAGTTGATTGAGATGCAAGAGGATATTTGGTCTTTCTGTCTTAATACCTTGAAATGGGATACGAAAAAAATTGTCTGTGATAAGGCTTACCTGACCGAAACAGATTTGTTGTCGAGCACGCATCTCCAGAAACTTAAAAAACTGTCGCATACGCTTGACGCAGTGAACCAGAATCAATAGCGCGACTGCGCCGTTTGGGAACAACAAATTGCACATCCTATGTGCTGAAGTGCCAGCTTTTATTGGCTCGTAGCCCGCTAGCCATGCTAAGTAGTGACATCAATTTGAGCTACGGCGATCACCTTGAAAGGACATAAATGTTTAAATATCTTGGCAATATCCAGGAATCATTTTCAGTCTCTTTTGCCGATGCCGTTCGCTTGCGAGAGTCGAAGGGCCACATCGTCGTTAAAATGCAAACGGGCGACCCGGATTTTCCCACCCATCCCAATGTGATCCTTGCTGCGCATGAGGCAATGACCCAAGGGCAGACAAAATATTGTGACAGTAGAGGGCTTGAGTCGTTGCGCAGTGCTTTGGCTGACAAGCTGAAAAATCAGAACGCCATTGACGTCACAACAGACAAT
>CAIWVX010000331.1 GCA_903916205.1 uncultured beta proteobacterium | reverse complement strand
GGCTTGATGGTTTGGATTAGTCGACAGGTTTCGAACGGCTATCTTGAGGCGGCTCAGGTTCGACTTGGTCGGGTACATTTTCTTTGTAGAACAATTCTTTGGCGGGGCCTTTGCCGGGATTTTTGGCTTCAAGGGCAATCAGTCCGGTGGGTTGTTCCATAAACGATTGGGGAACGTCTTTGAGCACTTTGGACATATAACCGATCCAGGCCGGTAGTGCCGTTGATCCGCCTGTTTCACCATTGCCAAGGTTTCTCGGTTGGTCAAAACCCACCCATGAGCACGCGACGACGATGGTTTGATAACCGCAGAACCAGGCGTCGACGTGTTCGTTTGTGGTGCCTGTTTTTCCAGCGAGATCCTTGCGGTTAAGCGTAGTCGAAGCACGAGCCGCAGTACCGTAAATCGTCACATCACGCAGCATGCTGTCCATCAGGTAGGCATTGCGCGGGTCAATGGCTAACAAGGATTCGTCGCCCGCGACGAGGGGTTGTGGCTGAGCAAGAATCTGACCTTTTTCGTCAAGAATATCGCGCACGATATAAGGCTGGATGCGGTAACCCCCATTGGCAAATATCGCGTAGGCCGTGACCATCTGCCACGGAGTAACTGAACCCGCGCCCAGTGCCATAGTCAGGTAGGGAGGATGTTTCTCGGCATCGAAGCCAAAACGCGTGACGTAATCCTGAATGAAGCTCACGCCGCTGGCCTGTAAAATTCGAATCGAAACCATGTTTTTCGACTTAGCTAAGGCGGTACGCAGGTGCATTGTCCCTTCATATTTTCCGTCATAATTTTTGGGTTCCCAAGCCAAGCTGCCGGTAACGGAGGCGGGGAAGCTGATGAGGTCGTCGTGCACGATTGACGCTGGAGAAAAACCTCTTTCTAGGGCACCAGAATAGATGAACGGCTTGAAGCTTGAGCCCGGCTGTCGCCAAGCCTGGGTGGTATGGTTGAATTTATTGCGGTTAAAATCAAAGCCACCGATCAGCGAACGAATAGCGCCCGTTTGTGGATCGGCTGACAGGAAAGCGGCTTCAACCTCCGGCATTTGAGTGATTCGCCAATTGTTTTTGCCATCGGACTGTACGCGAATGATTGCGCCACGGCGGATGCGTTTGTTGGCCGGCGCTTTGTCATCCATCATGCGTGCAGCGAACTTCAGCCCTTCGGCATGGATTTTAATGATTTCGCCACCCCGCCGGTACGCGCTAATTTGTTTGGCATCCGCCTGGAGAACGATGGCCGGATGCAGGTCTTCTGAATCATGAACGTCTTGGAGTAACTCATCCAGCGCTTCATCCTGCTCCGATTGAATATCTTTCATTTCAACAAAAGCTTCAGCACCTCGGTAGCCGTGGCGTCGGTCATAGTCGAGTACCGTTTGCCTTAGGCTGGAGAAGGCCGCTTCTTGGTCGGCTTTGAGGATGGTGGTGTAAACACGGAGACCGCGTGAGTAAACGTCTTCGGGAAAGCGTTCGGCGGCCATTTGACGCGCCATTTCAGCGACGAATTCAGCATGAACAGCAAATTCGTTCGTCTCACGTTTGATCACTAACACTTGTTTTAAGGCTTGCTCGTGTTGCTTGTCATCAATGAAGTCGAGTTCGTGCATACGGCGCAATACATAGTGCTGACGCAGACGTGCTCGCTTTGGATTGACCACCGGATTGAAGGCCGAAGGGGCTTTCGGTAGTCCGGCCAGCATGGCGGCCTCTGCGGTACTGAGTTCCTTGAGTGATTTGCCAAAATAAATTTGC
>CAIWVX010000330.1 GCA_903916205.1 uncultured beta proteobacterium | reverse complement strand
GCAAAATAGAAATCCATCGCGATTTTCGGTAAGTTCGCTTTTGTTTTGTTCGGTTTTTTTGAAGTAACAGTATGGCAATGATGCCATTGCCGCCCTTTCCAGTCTGATGGAACCGCTCATCATGGTCATTCTCGGCGTTCTGATCGGCGGCATGGTAATTGCGATGTACCTGCCCATTTTCAAATTGGGCTCGGTCGTTTGATGATGCCCAATGACGTAAGTTTTTTCCTGAATCCGACCGGGTTGGTTATCGTCTGTGGTCTCTTGGGCTTGCTCTTTGGCAGTTTTCTCAACGTCGTTATACATCGTCTGCCAAAAATGATGGAAAACGACTGGCATATCCAGTGCGCCGAACTCCGTGGTGAAGTGGCTCCGACGCTAATCCCCCTGTCGCTGTCCTTGCCGCGCTCTCGCTGCCCGGCTTGCGGACATTCAATTACGGCCCTAGAAAACATCCCGATCATCAGTTGGCTCTTTTTACGCGGCCAGTGTTCGTCATGTCACGCGCCCATCTCGTTCCGCTATCCCTTGATTGAAGCTTTAACGGGTCTGCTCAGTGCGCTGGCGGCGGTGCATTTTGGTTTGGGCTGGGCCACGGCGGGATCTATGCTTTTCATTTGCGGCCTGATTACTTTAACCTGCATCGACTTTGATACCCAGTTGCTGCCGGACACCCTCACGTTGCCGCTACTTTGGGCCGGTATTCTGTTTAATTTATTTGGCACCTACACCGACATTCAATCCTCCGTTATCGGCGCTATGGCCGGCTATCTCTCACTGTGGCTGGTTTACTGGGGATTTAAGCTATGCACCGGAAAAGAAGGCATGGGGTTTGGTGACTTCAAACTGCTGGCGGCACTCGGTGCCTGGTTTGGGTGGCAAGTGTTGCCTCTGATCATCCTGTTTTCGTCGCTGGTTGGGGCGCTGGTTGGCATCGCTCTAATTCTCCTAAACAAACACGAACGTGACGCGCCGATCCCTTTCGGCCCCTATTTAGCCGCCGCCGGATTACTCGCCCTTTTCTGGGGGAAAGATCTGACGCAACTGTACCTTCGCCTCGCGTAATCACTTGAAAACACGGACTTTGCCCTTATTTTGCCTCGAGTTAGACAAGCCAATGCGGCTTGCCTTCGGGTATAATCCACCGCTTTGCAGTCAATTGAAGGTTAGTCATGCCGATTTACGCTTATCGTTGCAATTCCTGCGGTTTTGAAAAAGATCATCTCCAAAAATTAAGCGATCCCATTTTGCAGACCTGCCCCGAGTGCGGCCATGAAACCTACGCCAAACAAGTGACAGCGGCGGGCTTTCAGCTCAAAGGTCAAGGCTGGTACGCCACCGATTTCAAAGACAAGGGTGCCGCTAAGCCCGCCCCCGCTAAAACCGAAAATGCCCCGGCCTGTCAGGCTTGTCCAGGAGCGGATGCGTGCGCCGACAGCTGATCAAACGGTATTTCATAACCGGCTTACTGATCTGGGTTCCTCTTTCTATTACCGCCTGGGTTCTTTCGCTAATCGCCGGTGTGGCCGATCAATCGCTACGCTTATTGCCGGAGTCGCTGCATCCGCAAAACCTGTTTGGTTTTGACATTCCTGGCACCGGAATCGCCGTTACCCTGCTGATCATCATTACCACTGGGCTGCTGGCGGCCAATTTTATCGGCCAACGCCTTGTGATTTGGTGGGAAAATTTGCTTAACCGCATCCCTGTAGTTAATTCAATTTACAGCAGCGTCAAACAGGTTTCGGATACGCTTTTTTCTTCTTCCGGCAAGGCCTTTCGCCAAGCGCTGCTGATTCGCTACCCGCACCCCGATTCATGGACAATCGCCTTTCTTACGGGCGTTCCCGGTGGCGATGTGGCCAACCACCTGAGCGACGATTTTATCAGCGTCTATGTTCCAACCACCCCGAACCCGACGTCTGGTTTTTTTCTGATGCTGCGTCGTCGTGATGTGATCGAACTCGACATGGACGTAGACGAAGCCCTTAAATACATCATCTCGATGGGTGTTGTGGCCCCTCCCGTGCGACACCCGCCTCTCACCGTCGCTCCCAAAGACAAACCTTTGTAACCCCGGATACAGCATGCGAACTCATTATTGTGGTCAAGTTAATTCTCAACATATCGGCCAAGACGTCACGCTCTGCGGCTGGGCACACCGCCGTCGCGACCACGGCGGCGTCATTTTTATTGATTTACGCGACCGCGAAGGTCTGGCCCAGATTGTCTGCGACCCAGACCGTCCAGAAATGTTTGCGATTGCCGAATCCATTCGCAATGAATTCTGCCTCAAAATCACCGGCAAGGTACGTGCGCGCCCGGCGGGCACTGTCAATCCCAACATGCCGAGCGGCGAGATTGAAATTCTCTGCCTCGAAATCGAGGTATTGAATCCGTCGGTCACTCCCCCCTTTCAACTGGATGACGAAAACCTTTCCGAAAATGTTCGTCTGCTGCACCGGGTCATTGACCTGCGTCGTCCGCAGATGCAGAAAAACATGCAGCTCCGTTATAAAACGGCACGCGCTTTTCG
>CAIWVX010000329.1 GCA_903916205.1 uncultured beta proteobacterium | reverse complement strand
ATGTTTCAATCCTCGCTCCCCGTTGCCGGGGAGCGCGTCCGGCAGGGCGGGATCGGTCAGCGCGGTATTAATAAGTTTCAATCCTCGCTCCCCGTTGCCGGGGAGCGCGTCCGTTTGCCTTTAACCGATTGTTCAAGCAAGGTTTTTTTCTTGCTTTTCGCGAACCGCAACGCAAACGGGGTGTAGCAAATAATTCGAGAGTGTAACTGAGAAGCTTTTCCATGCAGAATCACAGGTCTGCAAGCGGCGCGAACCTCCCGAGGATTTTTGGGTGCTTGGGGTTCGCGCCGAGTTAGGCACATTTCAGGCCACCAGCGGCGCATCGAAGTCTATCGCTCGGAAGCGGCCATACTCGCGGACTTCGCAGCCGCGTGATTCGGCCAGGCGGTAAAGGCGCAAACAGTCTTGCTTGTCGTTGATTTCAGCCAGCAAGCGGCGCTCCAGTTCTTCGAGTTGCATGAGGTCAACTTTGCATTCGAACACCGATTTTTGCACGCGCTGGCCGGTGCCTTCGCAGACTTTGGCGACGCGCCGCAACCGGCGTCGGCCTTCGCGGGTTTCGGTATTCACGTCGTAGCAAACGATGATGAGCATGGTTTTCAGCGCCCGATAAAAGGAAGGTAGCTTTCCATTTCGCCACGTACTGTACGGGCGAGAAAGCGCGCTTGCAATAGCGGTAACAGGCCGATGGCCACCGGTTGCTCAAGCAGCGGATGCGCCAGTTCCTCATGCTTCTTTTCCTGCCAGGCGACGACAACCGCTTTGCGGCCGGCTTCGGCGAGTGTTACGGCGCCGCCTTCGTGCTCGGTAAAGTCGTCACAATTGAGTTGCCCGCGATTCACCAGCGTCAGCGCCAGGCGGTCGGTCAGCGGACGAAATTCTTCCATGAGATCAAGCGCCAGAGCGGCACGACCGGGGCGCACGGCATGCAGGAAACCGAGTTGCGGATCAAGCCCGACGGCTTCTACCGCCGAGCGGCAATCGTTCATGAGCATGGCGTAAAGGAAGGACAGCAGCGCATTCATGCGGTCACGCGGCGGGCGGCGGCTACGGCCATCCATGGTGAACACGGCGCGTGATTCGGCACGCAGAACAAGGTTGAGCCCGGCAAAATACTGGCGCGCGGCCTCGCCTTCGATGCCGCGCAGGGTGTCGAGGTCGCCCGCCCCCGGCAAAGCGCGCAAGGCGGCAGCCAGATCGTCGGCGCGCCGGGTCAGGCGGGTGCTTTCTTCGCCATCTTTGGCCTCACGCGCACCACGAACCAGCACTTGCCGGGTGTTTTTGATCTTGCCGGCGACGAAGGCGCGCGCGGTCGCCAAGGTGAACGCCGGATCACCCGCTCGGGCGTGCTGGGCTTGGCGCAGCAGGATGTTGCCGGAAACCGGCCCTTCGAGCCGTGCCTTGAAGCGGCCATGTTCGCTGAGCAATACTAGGCTTTTGCCTTCGTCGGCCAGGCGGTGCATGAGCGCGGGCGAAACCAGCACGTTGCCGAAGATCACCACTCCGCCAAGATGATGCAGCGGTACGCGCAGCCGTGTTTCTCGTTCGACTTCGACGCGCACGGTGTCGTTGTCGAGGTGCAGGTAGGAAAGCGGCGTGGTGACGTAGAGCGTGTTCAGCAGGGTTTGCATGCTCACCCTTCCGGGTTATAGAGTTGCGCGACGAGGGTCTGCTGGCGCACTCGGGCGGCCAGCGGGGCGGGTTGGCAGAGTTCGATGAGCGAGCATTCGCGGCAGCGTTCGTCGTTGACCGGCGCCGGCAGCTTGCCCGAGTCCAGCGCCAGCCGGATGGCCCTAACGGTTTCTTCAACCTGCTGGCGCAACGCGGTGCCGATTGCTACTTCGCGGCGGCGGTGTGAGGTGGCGTGATAGATGGCGCCAAAGCCAATTGCCTTACCGGTCATTTCCTCAAGGCACAGCGCCTGTGCCGCCAATTGCAGATCGTCGTGCACACCTTTTTTGGCTTTCCCTTTTCGTCCGTGCTTGTACTCCACCGGGTAAGGCGTACCGTCGGGGAGGAACTCGACGACATCGGCTTTCCCAATCAGGCCCAGCCGGTCGCACCACAGCGGAACGGCGCGGGCGGCACGAACACCGGCCCGTGTTTCGACGCCCGGATCATCAACCCGGGCATGCACCGCCTGCCCGCGCAGGGTGTGCACGTTCTCGGCGAAAGCCTGTTCGGCGTGGATCAGCAAACACTGGCGCGGGCAATAACACCAGTGCTGAAGGGCCGAGAGGGGAATGGGGTCAGCGTCGGGCGTGGACAATCCAAACCTCCGGGATAACACAGCCGCTTAGTGGGAGATTGCCGATGAGCGGCCTGGAGGCCTCACCAATCGGCGGTCTACAAAGCAACTGGCTGGAGAGCCAATAAACACGCCGACCTTCCGGCCTGTTGTTTGTAGATCGCCTATCCATGAGGCTTGCAGCCTTATTGTAAAAATGAGTACAAATCCAGCCTCGCTTAGCCAACGATACGTTCAAGCGTCACGCGGGGAAAGCCGGCCAGCGGCCCGGCGGCTGGTGCGCTGACGGTAAAGTCGGAAAAAGCCCGCGCGGCAACGGTCGGGTCATTTTGCTTGGCTTCGATCAGGTCAAAAAGGCTGTGCGCCGGCGCGTCGCCTAGTTGGCCTTCGTGCTTGAATACGTACAAGCCGCGTGTCGACATTTCGCCCCGCGCCGCCGAACGGTCATGGTCGAACATGTTGACGAGGGAAGACCAGAGGAGCGCCAGGTCTTCTTCGGAGAAGCCGGTCTGATTGGCCAGATGCGCGGAGACAAAACCGTGGGCGCGATAGAGACCATAAGGGACGGTGAATTTGCGCCCCATGGTGCGGTTGTCGCCGCCCTGCTTTTCCGCTTCGGCTTCGGTCGCTACGGCCATGCGGGTGATCGAGTGTTCCAGCGCGACGACCGGCGAAATCGAGCGGGCAAAAGTGAGTTGTACCGGGCCGCGTACCTGGCCGCAGTTGACGCCAAGTGCCATGACGGCGCCGAAGGCGCGGACGTCGTAGAAATTCTTGCACATCCACTGCCGCGCTTCATCAACGGCGTCGCCGCCTTTGCGTTTTTTGTCGTCGCCTTTCAGCAGATCGGCTTTGCCGATGGCCACGTAGGCGCGCTCGTGCTGCTTGTTGAGCACGGCTTTTTCCTTGACGTAAATTTCGTAGGGCGGTTGCTCGCCGTGGCTCAGTCCGACGAAGTTGCGCACCTTGCGCTTGAGGCAAACGTCGGTGACCAGCCCGTGCCCGGTTTCTGCATCAAGGCGGGGCAGGTTGCCGGCGTCGGGGTCGCCGTTGGGATTGCCGTCTTTTACGTCGAACAGCAGCACGAAGTCGTAGCGGTGATTGAGGCTCATGGTCATTCCTTAGTCAGCGGATTGGTGGGCAGATTCAGTAACAGATTGATCGGATTTGTCAGCATCGCTTTTGGTGAAAAAGGACTGACGCTGGTGGTAATAACCCACGGCGAAACGGGCTTGTTCGGGCAGGCTCAAACGGGAGGGCACATCGGTCAGGCCGTCGATGATTTCGGCAAACAGCTTTTCCAGATTCACCGCCTCGCCGCGATTGGGCAGCTTGGCCAGATGGTGATTTTTCAGCTTCATCAACGTGGGCATTACCGTGACCGGCGTTGAGGAAAATGCGCCGTAGTAACGGTCGCGAATGCTGGCGTTGAGGTTGCCCTGAGCGCGCTCCTGCGTGCGCTCCAGTGCGGCGAACAGCCGCCCGAGGCGATAGCCGGGAGCGGTATTTTCAAGATTGAGCGACACGGTAATCTCCTGATCGTTGAGGTTGCGAATGAGGTAGGCCTTGAGCAAGGCGGCACGGGGAAATGATATTTCGCGTTCGGCACGAATCCGCCGTAGCGCGCCCTGCATCAGCGTTTCGGGATAAGGTAGTTCCTTGAGGATGGCGCGCATGACATCGCCGCCGAGGTTGGGCGGAATATTCTCGGCCTTGCCTTGGGCCGCAACGCTGGTCAGCAGGCGGAAAAGGGAAAGCGGCGCGGTCGTTTCGTAGGCGGGTCGGTCAATCGCCAGACTCTCGAAGTGCAGGAGAAATGCGCCTTCCAGTTCGCGGATGCTGGCCACATGCCAGAAGCGAATGGCGATGCGGGCGGCGTTGGGCGCCAGGCCCAAGACATGGAAACGTTGCTCGTCGTCATCGGTAAAAGGCTGGCCGGCTTTGAAGCTGGCGTAGAGACTGGCTACCGCCTGCGTTCCCCGGTCCGGATCGTCTCTGGGCGGATCAAGAAAATCCAGAAAGGCCGATTCGAAAACCTCGCCGCTGGATTTTTCGGCCCAGAACACGGTCGAGGCGTCGCCAACCTGAATCCGCTGGCGCGAGCCTTTGGCCAGCAGGTGGTTCAGGGCCGTGGTGTAGGTAAAAACCGCACGCTTGCCGATCGGTGCATTGAAGCCTTGTTGCTTCCCGTATGAGGCAAATGCTGGCGTTTGCCCGCCGTTGCTACCACCTACATTCTTGTTATTGACCGAAACGATATTGGCGCCGGCGGTCTGCGCCCCCCACACGCCCTTGATCGACGGGTGCAGACGTTCGATGGCATCCGGCTCGCCGGTAATAAGGCAGATGCCGTTGACCACCGTGCTCCCGGCGTCATTTTCGGCTTGCAGGGCGGCAATAACGGCGGGACGCTGGCAGACAAGCGCGGTGTCGGTGTTCAGTTGAAAAGTCAGTAGCGGATTGCTTTCGAGGATTTCCGGCCAGGCGGGATGGGTGGCGAGTTTATCCAGCGCAGCGGCCCGGTGCATTTTCAGAAAGGTCAGGACGGCGTGCAGGCCGGCATCCTCGGGCGCGTTGCCAAAAGCCTCGGTGATTTGCTTGACGAATGCCGCGTGTTGTTCGGCGACGCGCTCCGGTTTGCCGCGCGTCGCGATGCCGAGAACGTATTCGGCGTTATCCCACAACAGATTCGCGGCGACCCCGGAGGTTTTCTTGACACCCTGCGGCACCAGTTGCGCTTTGGCTTGCCGCTTTTTACCTTCGCCCTCGCGCCGGTCGGTGAGTTGCAGCAGTTGCCCCGCTGTATCAAGCACCAGCACAAAGGGAATCGCCTTGAGTTCAAAGCCTTCCGGTGCCAGTCCGGTTTGCGGATCGGCGGCCTTGCGGGCGTAGTAATCGTTCAGCGCCTGGAGAATCATCCGCGCACCTCCGGATCGTTCCAGTCCGGCACCAGAAGAACACCGTTCTTCAATTCGGCGCGGAAAAAACGCGGTTTGGGATCGGCCGGGTTGTCGAAATTCAGATCGTGCAGCATCCAGCCAAGATCGCGGCTCTCGGCGATGGGCGGCAGCTCAGCGTTGCCGCCTTCGATCAGACGAAAGTCACAGGCGAACTCGCGGCAACCCAGATACGGCTGATTGACACACTGGCCTTTGCGGGCGCGGCGCTCGAACATCGACATGAACTTGGGCAGGGTATTGGCTTCGTTTGCCGCGCGCTGCTCGTCGGCGTCGTTGATCGGGTTTTTGACCAGATGCGGAAAATTCGGCTTGTGCCCGGATGGGTCGCAAAGCTCGAAACCGGCGTGGATGCGGTAGGCCACGTCACGCAGAAACAGTCCGGCGCGCTGCTGGCGCTCGTCTTCGATAAACAGGGCCAGATCGCCGCTGCCCTTGTTCATGGCACTTTTGACGTTGCTGACCGAGACGACCGCGCCCACTTCGTTGCGGCGCAAGGAAATCCAGCGGATCGGTTTGAGTGCCTCGATCTTTGTTACCCGCCAGCGGATCGCCGGCTTCCACAGGATGGCCTCAAACACGGCCCGGGCGGCAGATGGCGTAATCACGTCGTAGCTCACCCGCTCGACTTTCATTTCCGGCCGGGTGAAACAGGCGAAGTCGCCACTCACTTCAAGGCAATAGTTTTTCAACGGTACCCCTTTCATACAACCAGGCTTTTCGGTGCGTAGTCGGGAACTTCTGGCAGAAGCCCAAGCACCGGGTGGTAGAGCGCTTCACTTTCTTGGATGATGAAGTCGTTGTGAATTTTGAGATCGCCACTTCCGAGCAGCTTTTTCCACTGGTATTCGTAGAGCGTGACGCTGTGGCGTTGCAGCTTGCGCATCAAATCGCGGTTCGGGCCTATTTTCTTTAACAGTTCAATCAGTTCGGCGCCTTTGCCCCAGCCGACGAGGATCTGGCGCTGCCCTTCATCAGGTATCAGCCGGAAGCGTTGCGCCGCCGTGCGGAACTGGATTTCGCCATGCGCGGCATCGCGGTTCAGCAAACTTAAAACGCCTTCCTTGTCGTGGTCCAGGCAGCCATAGAACTGATCGAAGTAGCGGGCGTAGTTTGCGGGCGTCAGCGGCTCACCGATTGCACCTGTCAAAACATTATTTGCGGCTTGTTCGGCCAAGAGCAGCAGGCCGCTGGGTGACGGTTTCGGCGGATTGAAGACGAGCACCTGACCCTTGCCGGGCAGCTTTCCTTCCCGGTTGCAGCGGCCGGCAGCCTGGGCGATGGAATCCAGCCCGGCCATGGCACGATAGACGACCGGAAAATCAAGATCGACGCCGGCTTCGACCAGTTGCGTGCTGACTACGCGCACCGGTTCACCGGTCGCCAGACGGCGGCGAATTTCTGCAATGACCTGGGCGCGATGCGCCCCGCACATGCGCGCCGAGAGGTGCAGGGTGCCTGCGGGTAGCAAGCCCCAAAGCGTCGCCGCATCGTCCCGGCGATTGACGATGCACAGCACCCGCTCCAGTCCTGAAAGTTCGCCGGCAATATCCTCCCAACTACGCCGCTGTTCCGGCGAAGTGGGCAGGGTCACATCAACCCGGTGCAGTTCCTTGTAAAGCCGTGCCGGATCGGGCGCCAGTTCGCGCACGTCACCCAGCCCTTGCAACTGCACACGGCCGAAGGCGTCGCTCCGCGTCTTGTGCAGTTCCGGTTGGGTTGCCGTCGATAACACGACCGTGACGCCATGGTGTTCGATAAGTTGACGTAGTGCGTCGAGAATGGGGGCCAGATGCTCGGGCGGCAGAAGTTGTGCCTCGTCCAGAATCACCACGCTGTTGGCGATGTTGTGCAGCTTGCGGCAACGCGAGGGCTTGGCGGCGTAAAGCGATTCGAAAAACTGGACGTTGGTGGTGACGACGATTGGCGCATCCCAGTTCTCGCTGGCAATGCGGCTTTTGGCGGTTTCGTTTTCCGCTTCGAGATTGCTGTGATGCTCGATAACCGGTGCCGGATCGATGCCGTCGAACACGTCACGGAATACGTCTGCCGTTTGCTCGATGATGCTGGTGTAAGGAATGACGTAGATGATTCGGCGCAGGCCATGCGTTTTTGCGTGATATTCGGCGTGATGCAGGGCAAAGCCGAGCGAGGCCAGCGTTTTTCCCCCGCCGGTGGGCACGGTCATTGAGAAGAGACCCGGCGCGTCGGCGGCGTGGGCGATGCAGGCGTCGAGGATTTCTCTGCGCAACTTTCTGACCGGGGTGTCGGCAACGGCGAAGGTGGTCGCCATGTGCTGCTGGTAGGCCGCACACAAGGCTGGAATGCCAGCGTAACCGCCGCGCAGGGCTGTTCGGCTGTCGTCCATGAAGGCTTCGGTATCGAGGAAGTCGGCGTCGACCAAGCAGGAGAACAGCATGCGCAGCCAGCCGTGCACTTCCTCAACTTTGCGGATCGGCGGCTTGGGCAGAACGATGTCGGGGGCGATTATTTCTGACGGAACACCGCCTGCCAGCGCTTGCGTGAGGGTGTTTCGTTCGTTTTTCAATTCCTGGGAAAGCGCCGCACCGCTTGCCTCGTCAGGATTCCAGTCGGGCAAACCAGCGTGGTGGCCGGCAATCAGGTAGGCCAACAGACGACCATAAGACCCGCGCACCTCGGCGGCGTGGATAGCCCCGGCAACGGCATGCTTGATCCGGCCCGGCGCCTCGATATGCGCTTCCATGCCGCTGACTGTTGCGATGTACTTCTGGAATGCCGGCTGATATTTGCCCAGATCGTGCCAGAGGCCAGCCAGTTCGGCCCATGCTGCGGAATCTGATGGTTGTTTTTTAAAGACATCAAATTGTGCTGCAAACAATCTGGCGAGTTTTGCGACAGAAAAGAGATGATCTTCAAGGGAATGGATTGCAAATTTTCCAGACGCAAGGTGACGCACATGAGCAGCTCTAGTCATGTGAAAGGCTTCACAGAAAGGTAAGTTTAAAGCATGACAATGGTTTCTCAGAATAACCTTGGGATTGTGCGGCAATTCGCTATGAATAGATATATTTGGAATATTTTAGCAATTAAATCATTATTTGGACTAGTCGGCAAGGATGCAAGGATACCTCGCCCGTAGGCGGCGTTGTAGTCTTCTAATATTTCGACGAGGCCAGCCGTTTTGAAGACGGGATCGCCGCTGCCGTCCTCATCGCACCCCAGAATTCAAACGTTGTGCGTCTTCAGATCGTCACTTCCGACGGGTTTGACGTGTAACTACATTGTGGCTACAATTAGCGCATGACTGCACTTCATTTCGAGTGGGATGCACTGAAGGCAAAAGCCAATATCACCAAGCACGGAGTGAGCTTCGACGAAGCCAAAACGGTGTTCTATGATGAGCGCGCACGGCTGATCTCAGATCCTGACCATTTTGAAGATGAAGAGCGTTTTATCCTCTTGGGCTGTAGCTCAAGTTTAAAGCTTCTAATTGTCTGTCATTGCTACCGAGCGAACGATGGCGTAATTCGCATCATCTCGGCACGTAAGGCCACAAAACATGAAGCGGCTTCTTATTGAATGGGTGACCATCATGCGCACTGAATACGACTTCTCAAAATCGACCAAGAACCCTTACGCTTCTCAGCTCAAAAAACAGATCACTATCCGTTTGGACGAAGAGTGCATCAATTACTTCAAGTCTATTTCTGAGGGGGTCGGCATCCCGTATCAAAGCCTTATCAACCTCTACCTGCGAGACTGTGCAACGTCCAATCGGAAACTGAACCTCAAGTGGAAATCGTCCTAACCATATCCTTCATCTACTTCTAAGTATCGTCACCGTAGGTATTTGGATTTTGGTTTGGATTTTTGTATCAATAAATTCAGGAGAAAAAAGAATACTTTTCGCAATAGATAAATATGGGGTTATAACGAGCTAATAAAAGGGAACAACCATTCCCAGCAGGATCAAGTTGAGCAAGTGGAGGTGCCGGGAATCGAACCCGGGTCCTTCGGTATCAAAACAGGGCTTCTACGGGCGTAGT
>CAIWVX010000328.1 GCA_903916205.1 uncultured beta proteobacterium | reverse complement strand
TCCACCTCAGACGTAACGCGGCGCCAAATGAGTTGGCAAAATACGAGCGATCATAGGCCAAAACCAAAAGAGGCGCGGTCACCATCACTTCCTTGGTCGCCATTCCGGCCAGACAAGCCAATACCGATACCGCGAACCACATTCGGGAGGAATCTTCAACACCGCGCACAAACGCATAAAGCGTAAGCAGGTAGAACAGACCCATCATTGCCTCCGATCGCTGGGATAGGTAGGTTACCGCTTCCGTTAGAACGGGATGTGCCACCCAAATCAGCGCCGCGAAAAACGCCACAAGCAGTGGTTTAGCCGCTTTCGGCTCGGAAACTGGCGCACCCGCGGCTATTCCCACCCGGGACCGCTCCAGCGTCCTTCGGATCAATCCGAAAAGCACCATACCTGAGAGCAGATGCAAAACGAGGTTGGTAATGTGGTATCCCCATACATCCCGCCCCCCAAGTGCGAAATTCAGTGCAAAACTAAGATTGGTGAGCGGCCGACCCGCCGTAGGACAATCCGCCGGCGGATAAAACACAGCCGACGGCGGCCAAAGCGAGCGAATGGAAACATTGTCCCGAATCGAGGCGATGTCATCCAGAATCAGCGGGGCCTGAAGGCTGTTGGCATAGGCCAGACCTCCGATAATCGCGATCGCCCCGGCATACCAACAGGCAAACTTCGCTGAACGGGGTAATTCTTGCGCTCGCGGTGACTCCATGGGCTTAGTTCGAGAAAATTGCATGGACCCACTGCCGGTGGGTGTCGAGCGAAGGTGTTCAGAGATTCGAATTGCCGGTGGCTCAAGACGCAAGGCAAGGACCCGAAGCGAGCTTTGGCTGCAGGCGCTTTCAGCCCTTGACGAGCGAAACTCGCCAATACCTACTGCACTTTACGCCAATGTTCGGCCGGACCGGGAGCGGAGTCCTCGCGCACCTGCCATGCCGTGCGGCTACCGCCTTCATCTGGACAAAAAATCATGCAACTAAGCAAAGAGAGCTATCGCGCCCGCTGGCTGATCCTAGTCGGAGTCTGGTCCTTGGCTGCAGTTTTCCTTTTTCTACAAGCGCAGCGGATCCGCGGCTACATTGATATTCTAGACCAAGTTGGACTCCGGGGCGCGCCGGCAGCTGCTACCCCACTCAAGGAAGGTTACCCGGCCTTCGCGGCCGACGCCCAAACCTGGGTTCGCCATGCTCTCGCGCTGATTGAAGGCGATCAAGTTCAGCTTCGGCACACGACGATCGACAACGCTCCGTTCGGTCGTGAGGTGCACTGGAATTCCGGCTGGGCTTGGACCATTGCGGGCGCAGGTTGGATTAATCACCTTTTCACTGGCGCTCCGATTGCGTCCGCCGTCGAACGCTCGACGGTCTGGCTCGCTCCGACCGCGCTGTTCATCCTGACGATAATCATGTCGTCATGGGCGACCCGACGGGCGGGCGTGATTGCCGGCGTGGTGATCGTGTCGGCCATGATTTGCAATGACCGGATCTACGAGGGATTCTTTCCGAGCTACGTGGATCACCACGGTTTAATGACAGTGGCGGTATTTGGGATGATGCTGGGCGCAGTTTTCATGGGCGGTGGCTGGT
>CAIWVX010000327.1 GCA_903916205.1 uncultured beta proteobacterium | reverse complement strand
TGTGCCCATCAATCCCCCTTCCATCAGCACCTTGCGCAGATGGTCTTCGGCTGCGCGCGCTTCGGCTAGCGCGGTCTTAAACGCCTCGACCGCTTCTGGCAGCGGTGGAATATCCTGACCAATTGGGGGCAGGACATAGCGCGAGATGTTCAGCGTCCAGCCTTCCTTCTTGATCTCGTCCAGCGTTGCAACCTTCGCTCGGTCCTCAACATCCTGAAATGCCCGATACCAAGCGACAATCTGATCGCTGTGTTCGAAATCCAGGAAGTTCTGCGCACGGCCTTTCCGGAAAAGGCTGGATGCATCGATAATCAGCACCTTGTTCTTTCGTTCCACCGGTTTCTTGCGGCGCAGGACGACAACACAGCCCGCCAACTGGGTGCCGTAGAAGAGGTTCGGTGCGAGGCCGATAACGGCCTCAACCATGTCATTTTCCAACAGCGCCTGGCGGATCGACCCTTCAGCTGATTTGCGGAAGAGGGCGCCTTGCGGCAACACGACGGCCATCCGGCTATTTCCGGTCGGCGCCATCGAAGCAATCATGTGCTGGACAAAGGCGTAGTCGCCATAGCTTTCCGGCGGGATACCAAACTTCGCGCGTGACCAAGGATCAGCCTCCCACAACTCGCGGCCCCACTCCTTAAGCGAGAACGGCGGGTTAGCGATGACACAGTCAAAAGTGGCAAGCCCTCCGGTGCTGGAGTCAGTGAAAGCTGGCTGGCGAAGGGTGTCTTCTCGCGCAATCTGGAAGTCTTCGATCCCGTGGAGGACGAGGTTCATTCGTGCGATGGCTGATGTAGTGAGGTTCTTCTCCTGACCGTAGATCTTGCCATAGAACGTTCGGGCGTCACCCCCCTTACGGGTCACGTGCTCAATCGCCCCAAGCAGCATGCCCCCAGTACCGCAGGCAGGATCGTAGATGCTTTCGCTGACTACTGGATCAAGGATCTCGACCATCATGCGCACGACGCTACGGGGCGTATAAAACTCGCCCGCCTTGTTGCGGCGCGTGACGTCTGCGAATTTGCCGATCAGGAATTCATAGGCGTCGCCCAAGACATCAGAGCTAACCGACTTGTTGCCAAGGCTCGTTTCCGAGAAGCCACCGATCAAGTCCTTTAGAAGCTCATCCGTGAACTTTTCGCGGTTCCCCCAATCAGCCGTTCCGAAGACTCGGTACAGCGTGTCTGGGTTCGCACGTTCGATTTCTTGCATTGAGCGCAGCAGAGCCGCGCCAACATTACTGGCGATTTCCCTCACATCATTCCAGTGGCAACCTTCCGGAACAACGAACCTGTGAACCTCTGGAAAAAACGATGGATCAATCGCACCATAAATCGTTTGAGCTTCGGACGTTTCCTCGTCCCAGACATCAGAAATGCGCTTGAAGAAAAGCAGTGGCAGGATGTAGCCCTTCCAATCCGTGCGGTCGACGGCAGAGCCACGCAGAGTATTCGCTGCCTCCCAAAGGGAAGATTTCAGATCTTGTGATTGCAGCAACTTTGGCTCCCACATGCTGACGCCTAGGCAAGTAAACTATGATGTGAAATCCGGCCATAGTCGACAGTTACGGTTAGAATGTCTTTAACCAAAAAATCGAGGCGAAAGCTGCATCGTTGAGGTTAAAATTATCCCGGCGACCGCTGATGACGCAAGCCCAAAGCGCCAGACGTCAAATAGTGTCAAATTTCTGGATCCTGAGTGCTGCCACCTCAACTCATCAAATCCTACATTTCTCAAGTAATCCACTCATATTGCTGTCCTAGTCATGATTATTTCTCTATAAATCAAGTTGTTGATGGATACGAACGGAGTGATTCATGAGCCACCCTGAAGGAGCGAGTTCGTGCAGGGCAGATCCCTTGGACTTCGACCGTCGAGTGCGGCGTGAATGTTGAGTCACGCAGCTGAGTTCTGACGGTGGCCTCTTGGCGATGCACGGTAGGGATGATGCGTTGCGGCGGAAGGCATCGCCCTACGGTTTGCCTTTAAGATACTCATGGGGGTTTTCGTCCCGATGATTACTAGAAGGTTGGATCTTCGAGTTACGGTGAATGACGTGAACGCATCCGTGCGCTGAATTGTTAGTGCCCCCAACAAATCCGTCGAACC
>CAIWVX010000326.1 GCA_903916205.1 uncultured beta proteobacterium | reverse complement strand
GTGGGCGTGTGTTATGCCGAGGCCGACCGGCAAGTCTGGCTACGGCTGGAAACCCCGGAAGGCAGCACGGTGGAACAGGCGATCCTCCACTCCGGTTTGCTCCGCCAGTTTCCCGAAATTGACTTGGGCCGTCAGAAAGTCGGGATTTTCGGCAAGTTGGTCAAGCTGGACGCGCCAGTCAAGGAAGGCGACCGCATCGAGATTTATCGGCCTATCACCGCCGATCCGAAAACCGTCCGCCGTCGGCGCATCGGCGATGAAGATGATGACGACGATTAATTCCTTACGGTTGTTAAGGCGTTCATCCCTGCATCCCCTCGTAATGCTCCTTGCGCAATCGGGCAATATCGCACAAATACGGTACTGCCTCGGTTAATGTGCCGGTTTCCATAGCCGACCATGCCGGACAACGTGGGCAATAGCTTCGCGTGTCGCAGGCGCGGCAGGCGGTTTCGGGTGGCGGTGTCTCGCCCACAAAGCGTTGCAAACCCTCCCATGCCGCACGAAACCCAATCTCAAGCGGACGCACCGCAGGTTGGGACAAGCTCAGGCAAGGGTTCATTTCGCCGGACGAATTGATGACGAATGCGGTTTTACCGGCTTGGCAGTTGAAATTGGAATCTTTGTTGAGGGATGAGTCGCGGAACGCGGTTTCGACCCACTCGTCGGCAGATATGCGGTCAGTGGCTTCAAGGCTGACACACTCTTGCGCGGACAGGCGACAGTCTTCAACCTCGGAATGATTGCCATCGCGCCGTTTTGACAGCATCCAAGCCCCCGCAAACGACACTCCCCAATTGCGCGCCATCTGCTGCATCGCCTCCAATTCGCCGACGTTGTGCCGAGTGATAGTCGTTTTGAGCCCGAGCGGAACGCGATGTTTGAGGAGCGCTTCAATTCCAGCGCAGCAGCGTGCGTAACTGCCGGCAAGACCGGTGACGGTTTCGTAGGTGGCGGCAGTCGCGCCGTAGAGCGTGATTTCGGTAAGACTCGGCGGGGCTTCCGCCAAGCGTTGCGCTATCTTGTCGGTGATGAGCGTTCCGTTGGTGAAAATCGTCAGGATGAGACCCATGCGCGTGAGCGGCGTGTAAATCTCAAAGAAATCAGGGCGCAAAAAAACTTCGCCGCCCGTGAGTAACAAAAAAACCATGCCGTTGTCAGCGGCATCGTGCGCAAGCCTCAGCCACTCCGCGGCGGACAATTCCTTCGCACGTTGCGCAAGATCACGGGCGGAATGGCGGACATAACACATTTGACAAGACAGGTGACAGCGTTCCGTCAATTCAAACACGCCGCTCACCGGTTGGCGAATTAAGGCGGCGCGTCGCTGCAACTCGCGAATCAGCGAACCATAGTCGGTAGGTAGCGCGGTCATGATTGCAGCGCCTGTAGGTGTGCGATCTCATCTAGGAACGTTTGCACATCCACCCGGGCGTTCGCAACATCCACGTCAAACTTTTCCGCGACGGCGGCGGCCAGTTCGTCCACGGAGCGATCTTGGGCCAACAGTTCCCACACGCAACGCGCTGTGTCATTCAGAACGATGATGCCATTCACATCGGCGACTCGCGCACCGATTGGTACCAGCAAGCTTTCACCGCCGACGTTTTGCATGACAAAGTCATTTGT
>CAIWVX010000325.1 GCA_903916205.1 uncultured beta proteobacterium | reverse complement strand
TGTAAGCTCGGCTGTAAGCTTGGTGAAGGCGTCCAGTATGCGAATGATTTCGGCTTGGATTTCAAGCGTTTTTTTTGGGTTTTCTGGGCAGGGAATTGGGATTCGAATTTTTGCCATATCCTTGGCGGAAACATCAATCACCTTCGCCCCTTTTGCGTACTTTCTTTTTTCGACAGAAAATTCGTCCGTCTGGGTGAAATAAGCAAAGTATTTACCCAGCAAGCATTCTCCGGGTTTCAAGATGGTCGCGTGCCCACCCGTGACAGCTTGGCGCTCGCCTAGGTAAACCAGCGCCTTACCTACATCCTCAAGGTTTTCGCTCGTATTGGTAATTACAACATCACCTTTATCAACTTTCTTTAATTGTTTGGCCAAGTCAGCTGACACGAAAGATTTGGTTTCTGTCGTGGATAGGCCGTAATAGGTATAAATTTGGCCATAGTGAATAGCTGGCACACCAGCTTCGGTGAAGTCTTTCTTTTGCAGTCCGTTGCCACGAACCAAGTCGGCAAGCGCGCCCAGCGCCTTCCACTCCACATCAACGCCATCCAACAGCTTTTCCAAGAAATTCTCGCTGCTCATGCCTCCAGCTCCTCGCCTTCAATCTCCGCGACGATGACATCGATGTCTTTGCGCAGCTGATCAATTTTCGCCACCGTGATTCTCAGTTCGGCATTGAGCTGGGCAATATCCACCACTTCGCGGTTGTCCTTGGCCTCGACGTAGCTGCTGACCGACAGGTTGTAATCGTTGGCGGCCACCGTCTCGAACGGGATGGATTGGGCGAAGTGCTCCACATTGGCCTTGCTGTCGAACACCGCCATGATCTGATCGATGTGCGTGTCCAACAGCACGTTGTTGTTGGTTTCTTTCTTGAACAGACCGCTTGCGTCAATGAACTGGGTGTTTGTGTCGGTTTTGTGTTTGGACAGCACCAGAATATTCACGGCGATGGTGGTGCCAAAGAACAGGTTGGACGCCAGCGAGATCACGGTTTCGACATAGTTGTTATCGACCAGGTATTGGCGGATTTTCTGCTCGGCACCGCCCCGGTAGAATATGCCGGGGAAGCAGACGATGGCGGCGCGGCCTTTGGCGGAGAGGTAACTAAGCGCGTGCAGCACGAAGGCAAAGTCGGCTTTGGATTTTGGCGCTAATACGCCCGCCGGGGCAAAGCGGTCATCGTTGATCAGCGTGGTGTCGTCGCTGCCGATCCACTTCACCGAGTACGGCGGGTTGGAGACGATGGCATCAAAAGGCTTGTCGTCGCCAAAATGCGGTTCGATCAGGGTGTTGCCGAGCTGGACGTTGAACTTGTCGTAGTTGATGTTGTGCAAGAACATGTTCATCCGCGCCAGGTTGTAAGTGGTGTGGTTGATTTCTTGCCCGAAGAAGCCGTCTTCGATGATGTGCGCATCGAAGTGTTTTTTTGCTTGCAGCAGCAGCGAGCCGGAGCCGCAGGCCGGGTCGTAAATCTTGTTGACGCTGGTTTGCTTGTGCATGGCGAGCTGTGCGATCAGCTTGGACACATGCTGCGGAGTGAAGAACTCGCCGCCGGATTTGCCAGCGTTGGCGGCGTAGTTAGAGATGAGGAATTCGTAGGCATCGCCGAAGAGGTCGATATTGCTGCCTTCAAAATCGGCAAAGTTCAGCTCGGCCACACCCTTGAGCACGGCGGCCAGGCGGAGATTTTTATCCTTCACCGTGTTGCCAAGGCGGTTGCTGGTGGTGTCGAAATCGGCAAACAGGCCTTTGATGTCGCGCTCCGATGGGTAACCATTGGCGGAGGCTTCAATGGCGGCAAAGATGGCGGCCAG
>CAIWVX010000324.1 GCA_903916205.1 uncultured beta proteobacterium | reverse complement strand
GTTCGATTGGGTGCCGTTTCGGTGGACCAAAGCGGCGGTGAAGAGGCACACACGGCGGGATCTTCATGGAGTCATTCCCGCTTTCATTTACATCAGCGACGGCAAGATGGACGATGTGAAGGTGCTCGACATCCTGCCCGTCGAAGCCGGTGCTTTTTACGTGATGGATCGGGGTTATCTGGATTTCGACCGGCTCTTCAAATGGATCAAGCCACATCTGCGCATCAAGCGTTTTCTGGGAACCCACGAGAATGCGGTGAAGACGCAAATCTGGTGCACCGTGTCCACCTATGTGCTGATTGCCATCATCAAAAAGGAGCTTCGTCTCAATGCCTTGCTCTACACTTTGTTACAAATATTGTCGATTTCCATTTTCGAGAAAACCCTTATTTCATGCGCCTTACCGCCCGATACCAACAGAAGCACTGCACCGCAACCCAGCAGCCAATTGATTTTGTTTGATTTTTAACCGGACTCTACTGATGTTTTATGTAATTTCAATCGCGGAATTTGGGGAGTGCTATGGCAATGGCTCACGCCAAATCTGCTGCTCATGTTAATCTGTGACGCCCAAAACTAAACTGTCCTGTTGTTTGAATCGCTATGAACACACTCAACGAAACATCCAGCCCGGCGCAGAACGCTCGAGCACTTATCAAAATTCTGCAAGAAATTTTTGCGGTGTTTCGGGACTACTCACCGCTAACCATCGGCATCGACAAGCAAATTCTGGCTTGTCATCCTGAATTCGAGCGCAAAACCTTGCGCATTGCGCTTGGAATGCACACCCATTCCTTGCGCTACCTTAAAAACTTGGAGAAGGCGACGCATCGCATAGATCTTGAAGGAAACTGCGGAGAGGAAGTTACCGAAGCTCACCGCAAGTATGCCAAAGAAATTTTGCGCGAACGGTCTAAAAAAGAAGCAGAACGACGTAAAGCCTTACACGAGGCCAAAGTACTTGAGCAACAGCGCACAGAAAAGCTGAGTCAATTGGTTGAGAAATTTAGCAAAAAAAGTTGACACTGGCCTACCAAAGACTAGGCGCTTTAGATAGTCACCTCCAGCGTACCAAGCAGTCAATTGATGACGGCAAACCGCTAAAAATTCTCGGTAGCTGTTTTTTAACAAACTTCAATCTTCGAGTGCGCGAACCTTTACCGCTTTACCCTTTACCGTACCGGAAGACAGTTTTTTCACCGCTTCCTGAGCGATTTCGCGGGCCACGGCGACGTAGGTAGACTGATCGGTTACGGTGATTTTTCCGACGTTTTCACGGGTGAATTTTGTCGTGCCGAGGGTTTCACTGGTGAGTGCGCCAAGCACATCGCCGGCGCGGATTTTTTCTTTGCGACCTCCAAGAATTTGCAACGTCACCATCGGCGGCACCAGCGCGGTGTCATTGCCGTTCTGTAGTGAGCCTAGACCGTGCCACTCCGGCGCATTGCCGGTCATTTCGGCAATTGCGGCGATCCGACGTTTGTCTGCTGGACTGCACAAGCTGAGCGCCCAGCCTTCTTCGTCAGCACGACCGGTACGGCCAATGCGATGGATATAAATCTCCGGGTCAGGCGTGACGTCGACGTTAATAACGGCTTCGAGTTGCGCGATGTCGAGGCCGCGTGCCGCGACGTCGATGGCGACCAGCACCGAGCAACTGCGATTGGCAAACTGGATCAAGACCTGATCACGTTCGCGTTGTTCCAGATCACCATTTAAGGTCAGCGCATGAAAACCCTGAGCATGCAAAACATCCAGCAAGTCGCGACACTGCTGCTTGGTGTTACAGAAGGCCAGCGTGCTTACCGGGCGGTAGTGCTTGAGCAGGGTGGCGACGGCCTGTAAACGCTCGTCGTGCTTGATCTCGTAGAAGCGTTGGCGAATTTTGTTGCGTTCATGCGGCTCAAGCAGTTTGACTTCTTGCGGATTACGCATGAACTGGCGGGCTAGGCGGTCGATACCTTGCGGATAAGTGGCCGAAAACAACAGCGTCTGGCGCTGATTCGGACAGTGTTTAACGACGTGCACAATGTCGTCATAAAAGCCCATGTCCAACATAC
>CAIWVX010000323.1 GCA_903916205.1 uncultured beta proteobacterium | reverse complement strand
ACTTCATTGCCGTCGCGCAGAAAAATCAGCGTCGGCCACATTTTCACGCCAAAAGAACGACCGAGAGGACGGCCCCGCCCATCTTCAACTCGGATATGGCGCACTTCTGGATGATGGGCAAAAGCCAAGGCAATCATCGGCTGAGCCGCCGCGCAATGCTCACACCAAGGCGCACCGAATTCGAGCAGCAGCGCGCCTTTCTGCGCGTTAATATCGGCACGCAAGGGTTCAATCGCAACAAAATGGACATCAAGTCCCATGACAACTTCCTCCTATGGCGTAGCTCAAACAAATACGGCCTGAATTTCCTTGAAGTTGGCTTCGATTTCCGGCAGAAATTCTGCGTAAATCTGGTTGGCCGCGCTCGTGGAAGACCCCTTCCCGCCGGCCTCTTGACCTGACCAGATGAAATGTCCACCCGCAAGGATATTGCCCACATAAATCACATCATCGAGTGTTTTCAAAACTTCAGGTAGTTCTCTCGGCTGATCATGATCCGTGCTCGCATTGATGATGGCTTCAGGCATACCGAGGGAACCGAGTAGTGTCACTCCGATGCTTTCGTGCCACTGCAGAATGATGTGTTTCACGCTGTCAGGTCGAATACGCAACTCAAGGTATTGAGCCGCTCGGTAAATCATGTAGAACGCGCCAAGATCATGCACCAGTCCAGCCAACATGGCTTCATCGGGGTTAATTGGCGTGAGCTTCTGCGCCAAGACTCGAGCCGCAGTGGCCGTTTTTAGCGAGTGATTCCAGAGTGTGTGGGTGAATTCGCTAAAAACAGCAATTTCTTTGGATCGAAGCAGTTGGCTCATGGCGATGGCCAGCGCCGTCGTGCGCACCAATTCAACACCGAGTCGCTTGATCGCCGCCGTCAAATCACGCGCGGGTGTGCCATCCGGGCTGTACAAGACCGACCCCGCCAATTGCATCAGCTTGGTGGCAACCAGGGGTTCAAGACTCACCATCTTGGCTATGCGCTGTAACGGCAATTCGCGATTTTGCAATTCTTTGCGTAGACGGAAGGCCGCATCAACATAGGTGGGAAAGACAATCACCCCCGCCAGTTCGAGCGCAATATCTTCTAGCATCTGGAACCGCTGTGCGTTTAGCTCTTGACCCACCTTGTCCGAACTCGCTTCGTAATTCGTAGCATTCGTAGCATTCGTAGCATTCGCGCTCATGTCAATAAACGTCTCTTTCTGATTCCGATTGAGAATGCCGTGAAAAATGGCCTACCCCTTGGTTCGCCTCACGGCTTAGCGAAAAAACTGAGCAAATTATACGCCAGCATTGCAAAGCCCAAAGTGGCCGCCTTGGCCGAAATCGAAGCGCTATCTGTGGCTCCCGTCCGTTGGTGAATGGCTTGATCCGTTTATTGACAGAATTTGGGATAGCGTGCGGTTTTCGATTAAACTAGACGGAATCACTCGGGTATATCAACAAGGAGCGCATCATGGTTATCACAGTCGACGCCGTTCTGGCGGTGTTGAAGGAACTCATCGATATTAATACCAAGAAAGACTTCGTCACGACCCGTTCGGCACGAAATATTAAGGTCGAGGGCGATAAGGTTACGCTTGATATTGAGCTAGGCTATCCGGCGAAAACGCAGGTTGAAGCGATACGCGCATCCGTCGTTGCGGCGATCAAGGCGATTCCCGGCGTGGCTCGCGTTGAGGCCAATGTGACGATCAAGATTGTGGCTCATGCCGTTCAGCGCAATCTTAAGCCGCTGGCCGGGGTTAAGAACATCATCGCCGTGGCTTCAGGTAAGGGCGGCGTCGGCAAGAGCACTACGGCGGTTAATCTGGCGCTGGCACTGGCTCAGGAAGGGGCCAGCGTTGGTTTGCTTGATGCCGACATTTACGGCCCGTCAATTCCGCAAATGCTGGGTTTGGTCGGTCAGCAGCCAACGTCTGAAGATGGCGCGTCGATGGAGCCATTGCTGGCCTACGGCCTACAAACCATGTCGATTGGCTTCATGGTCGATGTGGATTCGCCGATGATCTGGCGTGGTCCAATGGTGACCCAAGCCTTGAGCCAACTACTGAATCAAACCCGGTGGAAAGATCTCGACTACCTCATTGTTGATCTGCCGCCAGGCACCGGCGATACACAACTGACGCTGGCGCAGAAGGTGCCGGTGACCGGCGCGGTGATCGTCACCACGCCGCAGGATATTGCCCTGCTTGATGCGCGCAAGGGCTTGAAGATGTTCGACAAGGTGGGGATTCCGATTCTTGGCTTGGTCGAGAACATGAGTATCCACATTTGCTCGAAGTGCGGTCACGAGGAGCACATCTTCGGGCATGGCGGAGGCGAGAAAATGTGCCAAGACTACGACACGGAACTCCTTGGCTCGTTGCCGCTGGAACTGGCGATCCGTGAAATGGCCGATGCCGGTAAGCCCACCGTGGTTGGTGCCCCTGCGTCGCGTGCGGCGGATATTTATCGAGCGATTGCTCGTCGCGTCGCCGTGAAAGTCGCTGAGCGCGCCAAGGACATGAGTTCGAAATTTCCCAATATTGTGGTGCAGAACACCTGATTTATTCGTCAAGCGTGAATGTCATGAAGTAAAAAAGGCCGCCCGTAGGCGGCCTTTTTGATGCGGCGTGTTTCTTAACCCTTGAACTTAGCTTCGAATTCGTCGCGAATCGCCGTTAGTTTGGCGGGCATCTTGGAACCCATTTTGTCGAACCACTCCTTGACGCCCTCAAGCTCGCTGATCCAAGCTTGCTTGTCGAGGCTGGTGACGTTGGCAAACTGCTCTTTGGAGAAGTCCGCCCCGCTCCAGTCGATGTCCTCGTAATTGGGGATCGTACCGAGAGCGGTTTGTGTGCCGTTCGCTTTGCCTTCGCAACGTTCGATAATCCACTTGAGAACACGGGCATTATCGCCGAAACCGGGCCAAGCAAAGCCGCCTTTGTCATCCGTACGGAACCAATTAACCGTGAAAATAGGCACGGGTTTGTCCGTCACGGACCCCATTTTTAACCAATGCTTGTAGTAGTCGGCCATGTGGTAACCGCAGAATGGAAGCATGGCAAACGGGTCGCGGCGAACTACGCCCTGAGCACCGAAAGCGGCGGCGGTTGTTTCAGAACCCAGTGTGGCGGCTGCGTATACGCCATGTTCCCAGTCTTTGCTTTGGCAGACCAGCGGAATGGTTGAGGCACGACGACCACCAAACAAAAAGGCCGAAATGGGCACACCGTCGCCATTGGACCAGTCTTTGTCGATGCAAGGACACTGCGATGCCGGTGCCGTAAAGCGCGAATTAGGATGGGCGGCTTTGGTGCCTTTTTCCTTGGCGATCTCAGGCGTCCAGTCATTGCCTTGCCAATCAATTGCATGTGCCGGTGCGGGGCCCATGCCTTCCCACCAGACATCGCCATCGTCGGTTAGCGCGACGTTGGTAAAAATGGTGTTGTCGGCAAGCGAGGCCATGGCGTTGAAGTTTGTTTTGTCGTTGGTGCCTGGAGCAACACCAAAGAATCCGGCCTCCGGGTTGATGGCATACAAGCGGGTGACGCCGTTTTTGTCCTTGCGTGGCTTAATCCAAGCGATGTCGTCACCGATGGTGGTGATTTTCCAGCCCTTCAGACCGGCGGGCGGAACAAGCATGGCGAAGTTTGTTTTGCCACAGGCCGAGGGGAAAGCGGCGGCGACATAGTGCTTATCACCGGCGGGGGATTCGACACCGAGAATAAGCATATGCTCGGCCATCCAGCCACCATCACGCGCCATGCTGGAAGCGATACGTAGCGCCAGACATTTTTTGCCAAGCAGCGCATTGCCGCCGTAGCCGGAGCCGTAAGACCAGATTTCGCGTGTTTCAGGGTAGTGAACAATATATTTGGTAGTCGGGTTGCATGGCCATTTT
>CAIWVX010000322.1 GCA_903916205.1 uncultured beta proteobacterium | reverse complement strand
AGCGAATATAACGAAAATGAGTGACACAAATCTTAAACGAACGAGCCGATCATGCCTTCTCTATTAACCAGAGTTTTCGTGACCTCGTCTGCCCGCATCCACACCTTGGTGCCCATTTTGCCGGGCTGGCTGGAAAAAATAGGGCTGGTTCTGCTGTGTTGGCAATTCGCTGGGGTGTTCTGGGGGCTGTTCGCCCCGGCGACAGACCCTATCAACCTCGCCATGCCACGACAAAGCGCTGACCAGAGCGTCGTCAATCGGGCCGCGTTTCTGCGCTGGTACGGAACGGAGGATAAAGTAGGTGGCGATACGCTCGATGAATATTCGCTGATCGCGGTTATTGCTGGCAAGAACGGTGCCGCCGTACTCAAGGGCAGTGATGGGCACACGGTAGCCGTCAGGGTGGGTGCGGAAATTAAGCCCGGTAGCCGCTTGCTTGCCATTGAGCCGAATCAGATTACCTACGAACAGGCCGGAAGCCAGCATCAGATAAAATTGCCACAAAGCACCTCGCCCCCTTTGTTTGCTAAAGTCGAGCAACGGGCGCAGACCAAGCCGGTGTTGCCTCCGATCAAAATAACGCGCGGTCAAATGACCAGTATTATTCAAGGGGAAAATCTGAGCGCTTGGGATAAAGGGCTCTCTTCGGTTCCCGATGGCGGTGTCCGTGTTGAAAATGCCGCGACACAGCCGTTGGCTAAAATACTGCAACTGAAAAATGGCGATATTTTGAAAAGCATCAATCTTCGAAAACTAGAACAACTCTCGGATATTTCTCTGATACTCCATTACTTTGGTCAACAATCTTCCGTTGATCTTGTCCTTGTCCGCAATGGCACCACGTTCACTCAGCACTATGAAATCAAACCATGAAAAAATTATTTCGGTCGCATCTGATAGCTTTGATTCTGGCGGTCTACCTGCCGGCTGGCTATGCGGTAGATAATCTGGTCACGCTTAATTTTGTCAATTCCGATATGGAGTCGGCCATCAAAGCCGTGGGGGTCATCACCGGCAAGAATTTTGTCATTGACCCCCGCGTCAAAGGGACGATCAATATTGTCTCAAACCAGCCGGTAGCCAGCGATCTGGTCTATCCCATCCTGCTTTCAGCGTTGCGCCAGCAGGGGTTTACGGCGGTTGATAATGGCCGCATTGTTAAGGTCATGCCGGAAGCCGAAGCTAAGACGCAGGCCCTGCAAGTCTTCAACAGAAAAGGGAAGAGTTCGGGAGATCAGTTGATTACCAAGATTTATCCCCTGACCTTTGAGTCAGCGACTCAATTGGCCGTCACTCTGAAACCTTTAGTCTCGCCCAACAATGTCATCGCCGCCTATCAGGGGAATAACACGCTGGTCATCACCGATTATGCCGACAATGTCGCCCGCATCAGTCAGATCATCGACACGATTGATCAGCCGTCGGTGAGTGACGTTTTTTCAATCCCCATCAAGCACGCCTCCGCGCTGGATATTGCGCAAACAATCGCCCGCCTGATGCCGGAAGTGCTGGTTCAGGGCGTGGCTTCGCCGTTGCAAGTGGCCGATGGCGTCCATCGCACGGTGGTGGTTGCCGACATTCGCGGCAATCAGTTGCTGGTACGCAGTGAGGCCGCGCCACATACCAAACAAATCATGTCGCTGGTGGTTAGTCTTGATACCCCAACCGCTTCGGGAAGTAATCTCAACGTGGTGTATTTACGCAATTCCGAAGCCGTGCGTCTGGCAATGACACTTAAAGGAATTTTGACCGGTCAAGACAATAGTTCGAGTCTCGCCCTGGCTAATCAGAATGCCAACCTAAACAACATGGCTGGCCGCAATTTTTCTCCAACTCCGGCGCCTTCTGTGCCGGCAAATTCCGGCTTCACGCCACAAAACACCAGCGTAAGCGCTCAGGTTGGCGGTATTCCCGTGCTCATTCAAGCCGATAGCATGACCAACTCGCTGATTATTACGGCCCCTGATCATATCTACAACAACTTGCGCTCGGTCATTGATAAGCTTGATGTCCGTCGCGCCCAGATTTATATCGAGGCGTTGATTGCTGAAGTTAATGTCTCAAAAATAACGGAACTCGGTGTTCAGTGGCTCGGTGCTGGCGGCAACAATAATGTCGGCGCGGGCGCTATTTCTTCAATCGATCCGACCAGCGGCAATCTGGGGGGGCTTATTCAGGGTGCAAAAACCGGCACGTTATCGGTACCGCTGGGTTTCCATCTGGGAGTCTTCAATGGCGACCCGACCAAAGGCACGGCATCACTTGGCCTACTGGCTAGCGCCATCGAAAAAAATGGCGACGGCAATGTGCTGTCCACACCCAACCTTTTGATGCTCGATAATGAAGAAGCAAAAATCACCGTAGGGCAAAATATTCCGATCCTCACCGGTTCGTTCACGACAACCAGCAATAACTCGGCCAACCCCTTTCAGACGGTCGAACGCAAGGATATTGGGATCAAACTAAAGATCAAGCCACAAATTTCAGAGTCGGGATCGATTACTCTGGCCGTGGTGCAAGAGGTCTCCAGTATCGACAATACGGTCAACACCAATGGGGCCGGTATTGCCACCAAAATACGCCTGATTGAAACCAAAGTGCTGGTCGATGATGGACAGACCATTGTGCTCGGTGGCCTGATCGAAGCCAAGCAAGCGGCGAGTATCAACAAGGTTCCTTTGTTCGGCGACATTCCCTTTGTTGGCAATCTATTTCGCTATGAAACGCAGTCCAGCGAAAGGCTCAACCTGATGGTTTTCCTGCGCCCCGTCATACTGCGTGATTCCCAAGCCGCAAAAGCCCTGTCGACAGACCGCTACGACTATCTGCGAAATCAGCAAGCTTTGTTCAAAATGCCAAAAAATCACATCTTGGACAATGTGCCTAAGATACAACTCCCGGAGCTGGCGATAGAGCCCGTAATCAATCTTAGACCGGCCCCCTCGACTCCGACAGACCACGGTCAACCATGAGTACCTCCCTCGTTTCTTATGTTTTTGCCCGAGAGTTCGGGCTTTTTGACACGGGAGAAACAAACGGTGCGCTCAATGTTTTCTTTCGTCAGGACGGCGATCTGGGGGCGTTGAGTGAGTTGCAGCGCAACAGCCCCTTGCCTTTGACTCTTCGTGTCCTGCCGAAAGACGAATACCAAGAACGCTTGAGCCAAGTATTCAATGATGGGGGCGTGCGTGCCGCCAGCATGGTCGATGATATTTCCGAAAGCGCCGATCTTTTTAATTTGCTCGAAGAGATGCCGCAACTTGAAGATTTGCTCGATGCTGAAGACAATGCGCCCGTTATCCGGCTGATCAATGCCCTGCTGACTCAAGCCTTGCGTGACGGGGCCTCTGATGTTCATTTTGAGATGTTCGAGTCACGAGCCACGGTTCGCTTTCGCATCGACGGACAATTGCGTGACGTGATTGAACCCCGGCGGGGTTTGCACTCGGCTATTGTTTCTCGCCTCAAGGTCATGGCCGGACTGGATATCGCCGAAAGGCGTTTGCCTCAGGATGGTCGCATCGCCCTCCGAATTGCTGGACGCCCGGTCGATGTGCGCGTTTCGACCCTGCCTACCGGCCACGGCGAGCGTGTTGTGTTGCGCCTACTGGATAAATCGGCTGGCCGCCTAGAGTTGCAAAAATTAGGTATGCGAGCGGACACACTTAAGCGCTTGCAGCATCTGCTGGAACAGCCCCACGGTATTCTTCTGGTGACTGGCCCCACCGGCTCGGGCAAGACGACAACCTTGTATGCCGCGCTATCCGGCATGGACTGCACGCAAACCAACATCATGACGGTTGAAGACCCCATCGAATACGATCTCGACGGCGTCGGTCAAACCCAGATCAACTCACGTATCGACATGAGTTTTGCCCGCGCCCTGCGCGCCATCCTGCGCCAAGACCCGGATGTCATCATGATCGGCGAAATCCGCGATCAGGAAACCGCTCAGATTGCCGTACAAGCTTCACTCACAGGTCATCTGGTGCTGGCGACCTTGCACACTAACGATGCGGCAAGTGCCATTACGCGTTTAGTCGATATGGGCATTGAACCTTTTCTGCTGGCTTCGTCGACCATTGGCGTACTGGCGCAACGTCTGGCTCGCACGCTGTGTTCGGCGTGCCGCGTTGCCTATCCGGCGGAGGCGAAGGAGATGGAGTTGCTGGGTCTTGATCAGCCGACCACCCTCTATCGAGCCATCGGCTGCCCCGAATGCAATCAGACCGGATACCGTGGTCGAGCGGGTTTGTACGAATTACTTACGGTCGATGAAGCGCTACGCACCTTGGTGCATCAAGGCGGAAATGAGCAGATGATTCGCGCCCAAGCCGTGCAAAACGGCATGACTTTATTGCGTGAAGACGGCATTGCCCACGTTCTAAGGGGTGATACCTCGCTCGATGAAATTCTGCGGGTAACACGGGACGCTTGACGATGACGACTCAACCCCCTTTCCCATTGTTGCGTATCACCCTTCCGGCAGAAGCTAACTGGAGAACACTGACATGGTTCGCTTTTGATGCGAGCGGCCAACTGGCCGCACAGGGTGATGGGCCACTCTCAAACCTACCGACGCATGACGCGTTAGAACTCGTGTTGCCGGCCAGAAGGATTTCGGCCTACAAACTGACTTTGCCGTTGCAAGAAAAAAAACATCTGGATTTGCTGATCACCCAGGCCATGGAAGACCGACTACTGGGCGACAAGACGGATGCTTATTACGTGGCCGGTCCACCGAATGGCTCAGCGCGAATGGTTTGGGTTTGCAGTCGTTGTTGGCTGGAGGCGCAACTGCTGTGCTTGAGCGCGGCGACCTTGATTCCGTTGCGAATCTTTCCCGAATATGAACTCCTCCCCTCGGTGCCCGATGCAACGGTGTGCGCACTAACCAACGACGGTTATGTTTTTCGCACAACAGAGGGAGATATTGGCATTGTGGACACGCAAGCCACGATCTCTTTGCTCACAGGAAAGCCGGAGACACAATTAGTCCCCGACCTGTACCTGCGGCCCAGTCCGGCGTCGTTCTGCAACATGCTTACGGGCCGTCTGGGTCATTTCAGGAAAAAAACCTTCGATCCGCGCACCTGGCGTCGGAGTGCTTTCATGCTGGCTATTGCGGCTTTTCTGCTGCTGTTTGGCAACCTCATTCACTGGCGGCAATTGGAGAATCGGGAAGTGAAATTGCAACACGAAATTCGCCAGACGTTTGCCACAACATTCCCTGGGACACCGATTATTGACCCACTCCTGCAATGGGAAAGCAAGATGCGTGAGCAAGCCTCGCCATTCAATGGCGACGCACTGGATGCGGTTCTCACTTTAGCCGCCAAACTGAATGCACCGATCCATCCTCGCCGCATTGAATCTCGCGACGGCATCATTCGTCTGACCTTGACGGATACCGAAGTTGCCCAGTTTAAAGAGCCATTAAATAGCGTGGGCAGCCCGGAATCGAGTCCAGCCGAATCGGGGATGACTCTCTTGCTATTTCGCACGGCACGCTAACGAAATGAGAACCATGAGAGCGAAAATTGTACTTTGGTGGCAAGCGCGAACAAGCAGAGAGCGCAAAATAGTGGTGATATGGGGCCTGACGGTTGTCGCTCTGTTCATGTGGTTTGCCATCCTCTCGCCGCTGGGAAATCGTATT
>CAIWVX010000321.1 GCA_903916205.1 uncultured beta proteobacterium | reverse complement strand
ATCTAGGATATGACCGGCTCCATCGACCTCTGGATTCTCGTCGGGCAACCCGACGAACGTTGGCTACGCAAAGCCTCCGGGCGTTCGCGTCAGGTGGTGGTCATGTCCTATGGCGACCGCGTTGCCGATGTGTGGTGGGAACAAAACCATAAGAGCCTAGAAAAAATCGCCAACCTGACCGTTTACCAGCTTAACGCTGAGGATACCCAAGCCTTGGCAGCAGTTGCCACTCGGGCCATGACCCTGCAATGCTTGATTCAAGAAGGCGAGTTATTGATTACTGGCGGTGACGAATCAATCCGCATCGAACCACGGGTGATTTTCAGATCAGGATCACTGATCCGTTGAAATAAGCCTTCACTGGTGCATGGACGTTGTTTTGCCGACGACCAGAGGCGTGCTCAAACCCACCATGCCGCGCACAACTTCTCCGTCGTGCGGCACTTAACCCTCAACCTCATTCGCTATGCGCCCGTAAAGTGCAAAGGCGGCCTCAAAGTCCAGCGCCTACCGCGAAAAACTACTCGGTCTTCTATAAAGTTCGTGCGATTGCCCTGCTTTTTTCGACTCTTTCAACATGTTGATTCAATCGCTTCGAGTCATATTCCCGGCCGCTTGCGGCGCAGAGGTATGCCTCGAAATTACGGAGCACTAGCAGCTAAAGTTTTTGGAGATTGGAACGGACAAGGATCATGTTCATTTTCTGGTACAGTCGCTATCGACCTATAGAATGAGGAAGATCATCACGTTGTTGAAGCGTCTGACGGCGCGCGAAATCTTCAGGAGGTATCTGCACGTGAAGAGGATTCTGTGAGGTGGGGAGTTCTGGACGGACGGCTATTTCGCGGGTATGGTCGGCAAGCATGGCGACGAGGCGATGATAGGTCGATACGTCAAGAATCAGGGCAAGGAATATCACAAACTCCACTCAAATCATCAGCTCGCGCTGTTTTAAGATACCCCGAACCTTGGGGCGAGGTTGTTCATTTAGCCTTTCGTTATAGAGGCCCACTCTTGAAGCAGATGGCATCAAAACAATTTCAGCCGAATTTATAAGTTCCTGACAGCGTGCAACACGATACGAGCGAATAATTCCCCACATGCTTACTCTTGATGATTTCGATTTTCACCTTCCGCCGGAACTGATTGCTCAGCATCCAGCGGCTAATCGCACGGCTAGCCGCCTTTTAGACCTCACTGTAGGCCCGCCAGTTGACCGGCAATTTGTCGATCTTCCGGGATTTATCAACCCCGGCGATCTTCTGGTCTTCAACGACACACGAGTCATCAAGGCGCGTCTGCTCGGTCAGAAAGACAGTGGTGGACAGATCGAGGTGATGATCGAACGCATTGTCGACCGCCATCATGCTGTGGCCCAAATCCGTGCCAGCAAATCGCCCAAGCCGGGCAGTCGGATCCTTCTCGAAAACGCATTTTCCCTGACCGTCACGGGGCGAACTGGCGAACACTCCGAATTTTTTGCACTTGAACTGAGTGATGACGGTGATCTTTACACGCTAGTCGAACAACACGGCCACTTGCCGCTGCCGCCCTACATTACGCATTTAGCCGAAAGCAACGACGAAACCCGTTATCAGACGGTTTACGCCCGCCATTTAGGCGCTGTCGCCGCACCCACGGCTGGCTTGCACTTTGACGAGGCCATGCTGGCAAAACTCACCGCTAGCGGTGTCGAACTGGCTTGGTTAACCCTGCACGTCGGCGCCGGAACTTTCCAGCCGGTGCGCGTGCATGACCTCTCTAAACACCGCATGCATTCTGAACGTTTCGAAATTCCACCGGCCACGGTCGAAGCTATTGCTCGGACGCGCATTCGTGGCGGACGCGTAATTGCGGTTGGCACCACCAGTTTGCGGGCTCTTGAAGCGGCTGCGCAAAGCGGTGAAATTCAGGCTGGCGCCGCTGAAACGGCTATTTTCATCACGCCGGGTTACGCTTTCCGGGTCGTTGATCGGCTGGTCACCAATTTTCATCTTCCTAAATCTACCCTACTGATGCTAGTTTCGGCCTTTGCCGGTAGCGATACCATTCGCGACGCCTACGCCCATGCCGTGGCTAAACGCTACCGCTTCTTCAGTTATGGCGATGCCATGTTTCTTGAAAGAAAAAATCATGCCGTTTGAACTCCTAGCAACGGATGGTGAGGCCCGTCGTGGTCGTCTGAACTTGGCTCATGGCCTCGTTGAGACGCCGGTGTTCATGCCGGTCGGCACTTATGGCACGGTTAAGGCGATGACGCCACGCGACCTCAACGACATTGGCGCGCAAATTTGTCTCGGCAATACCTTCCACTTATGGCTCAGACCGGGGCTAGAAGCGATTGCTGCGCACGGCGGACTGCACCGCTTTATGGGTTGGGACAAACCAATCCTCACCGACTCGGGCGGTTTCCAGGTTTTTTCACTGGGTGCGCTGCGCAAGATTACCGAAGAAGGCGTGAAATTTTCTTCACCGATCAACGGTGACAAGCTGTTCCTCACGCCTGAAGAGTCAATGCGAATTCAACATGTGCTGAATTCCGACATCGTGATGATTTTCGACGAATGCACGCCTTTCCCCGCCAGCTTTGACGATGCCGCAAAGTCAATGCGCCTCTCATTGCGCTGGGCGCAACGTTCGCGTGACGAACACAACCGGCTGGAAAATACCAATGCGCTGTTCGGCATTGTTCAGGGCGGCATGTATGAAGAATTGCGTGACGAGTCGCTGGCCGCCCTCACCGACATTGACTTCAACGGCTTTGCTATCGGTGGCCTGTCAGTTGGCGAACCCAAAGAAGAAATGGCACGCATTCTGGCGCACACCGCACCGCGTCTGCCAGCACATAAGCCGCGTTACCTGATGGGCGTCGGCACCCCGGAAGATCTGGTCAATGGCGTACAGAACGGCATCGACATGTTCGACTGCGTGATGCCGACGCGAAATGCCCGCAACGGCCATCTATTTACCCGTCTGGGCGACATCAAGATCAAGAACGCTCAATACAAGAACGATACCCGCCCGCTCGACGATCAGTGCCAGTGCTATACCTGCCGCAATTTCTCACGCGCCTACCTGCACCATTTGCACCGCATTGGCGAAATTCTCGGTTCGCAGCTTAATACCCTGCATAACCTGCATTATTACCAGACCTTGATGCGCGAAATGCGAGAAGCGATTGCCGCAAAAAAATTGACTGAAATGGTTGCGGGCTTCCATTCGGGTCGTAGCGAAAAGAGTCGGGTTTTATCGCGATCAAACGATTGAAGTGACCGGTTACTCAGTGAACACACACCAATAAAAATGGGGCAGCCTTGGCTACCCCATTTTTATCTCAGCTAAACCTCAAATCAGGAGACCAAGGGAAGAATCGGAACGATCATCAGGGCCACAATGTTGATGATTTTGATCAGCGGATTAACCGCAGGGCCCGCCGTATCTTTGTACGGGTCGCCCACGGTGTCGCCGGTCACCGAAGCTTTATGGGCCTCAGAACCCTTGCCACCAAAATGGCCATCCTCGATGTATTTTTTGGCGTTATCCCAAGCCCCGCCGCCGGTTGTCATCGAAATGGCAACAAACAGGCCGGTAATGATGGTTCCCATCAGTAAGCCGCCAAGTGCCTTCGGCCCCAACAGCAGACCGATAACCACCGGGACCAAAACGGGCAACAGCGACGGTACGATCATTTCTTTGATGGCGGCGGTTGTCAGCATCCCGACCGCACGCGAATAATCCGGCTTGGCCGTACCTTCCATGATGCCGGGAATTTCCTTAAATTGACGACGCACTTCAACGACCACGGCACCGGCGGCACGTCCGACGGCTTCCATGGCCATCGCGCTGAACAGGTAGGGAATCAAGCCGCCGATAAAAAGACCAATGATGACCATATGGTCGGATAGGTCGAAGGTCATGACAAAATTAAAGCGGGCTTCCAAAGCGTGCGTGTAGTCGGCAAACAGAACCAGCGCCGCCAGACCCGCAGAGCCGATGGCATACCCCTTGGTAACGGCCTTAGTGGTATTGCCCACCGCGTCAAGAGGATCGGTCACGTCACGCACTTCTTGCGGTAGTCCGGCCATTTCGGCGATACCACCGGCGTTGTCGGTGATCGGCCCATAGGCGTCAAGCGCCACAATGATCCCGGTCATCGACAGCATCGAGGTTGCGGCAATGGCAATGCCGTACAGACCGGCGAGGGCATAGGTAATGTAGATTGCCAAACAGACGGAAAGCACGGGCAGAGCGGTGGCCTTCATCGAAACCCCCAGCCCGGCGATGATGTTGGTGCCGTGCCCGGTGGTTGAGGCTTCAGCCACATGCCTTACCGGCGCGAAATCGGTACCGGTGTAGTACTCGGTAATCCACACCAGCAAGCCGGTCAGCACCAGACCCACCGTCGCTGCACCAAAGATATTCAGCGAACCGATCAGTTTGCCGTCAGCCAGCGTAATGCCATCGCCTAGCATCCAAGTGGTAATCGGATAGAAAGCCAGCAACGCCAGCCCCCCCGCCACCGCAAGACCACGGTAAAGCGCATTCATGATCTTGCCGCCATCGTTGGCCTTGACGAAGAAGCAGCCGACAATTGAAGCGATGATTGATGCGCCACCGAGAACCAATGGGTAAATAATCAAATTGTCGCTGGCAGACGCCACGCCCTTGAGCATCATGGCACCGAGCACCATGGTGGCGACAACCGTTACCGCGTAGGTTTCAAAAAGGTCGGCGGCCATGCCCGCGCAGTCACCGACGTTATCACCGACGTTGTCGGCAATAACTGCCGGGTTACGTGGATCATCTTCGGGAATACCGGCTTCGACCTTGCCCACCAGATCGGCACCGACGTCAGCGCCTTTGGTGAAAATACCGCCACCCAGTCGGGCGAAAATAGAAATTAGCGATCCGCCGAATGCCAGACCAACCAGCGGTTCAACCGCATGTTGGAAATCAGCCCCCCATGACCGTAGGAGGGCATAGTAGCCCGCCACACCGATCAGCCCCAGACCGACGACCAGCATACCGGTGATGGCCCCGCCTTTAAAAGCCACATCCAGCGCGGCGGCAATGCCACCACGAGCGGCCTCGGCGGTTCGTACATTGGCACGAACCGAAACATTCATGCCAATAAACCCGGTCGCACCCGAAAGCACGGCTCCAATGACAAAGCCGATAGCCATCAGATTACCTAAGAAAACCGCAATAAAGACCTTCAGCACCAGACCAACGACAGCGATTGTTGTGTATTGCTTATTCAAATAGGCAGATGCGCCGACTTGAATTGCCTTGGCAATTTCCTGCATACGATCATTGCCGGCCGGCAACGATAAAATCCACTTAGTCATCAAAGCGCCATACAGCACCGCGACCAACGCGCAAAAAAGCGCAAAAACGAGACCGATTGACATTGTATCCCCCCATCAAAATTGATCAGAAAGAAGACCCTATAACTTTCAGAATCTTGCCCAGTTAGCGGATCGCTTATTTATTTTAAAACCATAATGCCCCGTCTTCTAAATCGCAGTGGGGCAAGTGAGATATTTTAACTTATTTGCCAGAAACAATACGCTACAGTTATTTAGCCAGAATTTTTCACAAAAGCGGATAACTATCGTTTAACTCTTTGATGTAATTATAGTTACGTCAATAGCGCGACGTAAGAAGTCGAACCTAAATGTGACATAAAAAACCGACAGCGTCTATTGGTCAAAGCGTGACATTGGTCAAAGCGTGATAAATTCGCCACGCTTTGGCGAGCGTACAGACATCCAGCCAAATTTTGTTTTAAGCGCATCAACAAAAGCGGCTGAAGCGCTAGCTTCGCCGTGCATTACGAAGGTCTGACCCGGTGGTTTTTTGAAACCGCTTACCCAGTCGAGCAGAGCGGCTTGGTCGGCGTGCGCCGAAAGACCTCCTACCGTGTAAATGCGAGCCTTGACCGGAATCGGCTGGCCAAAAATACGCACCAGTTTAGCCCCGTCGACTAAGCGACGCCCCAATGTTCCGGCGGCTTGAAAGCCGGTGATCAGTAGGCTGCATTCGCTACGCGGCAGATTTTCGCGTAGGTGATACTTGATCCGCCCGGCATCACACATCCCGCTGGCAGAGATAATCACGGCACCGCTACGCACGTCGTTGAGGGCTCTTGAATGTTCGACATCGGCGACAAATTCAATCTTCACCTTGTTGGAATGCTCATCCATCCAACGAATCAGTTCGTGGGTTTCTTTATCGATCAGTTCAGTGTCTGATTTGTTGTCCATGCCTCTGTGCTTCGCGAGAACTCAATTTTCAGTTTTCCGAAGTCTTGCATATGCTCAGCGAGGGGGTCTTGCAGTTCCGCATCGCACGGTTTCGAGGGCTTTTGAGGCTTATCCTT
>CAIWVX010000320.1 GCA_903916205.1 uncultured beta proteobacterium | reverse complement strand
ATGGGAGGATGCCCGTAAGGGGATCAAGATTAGTGGGATCAGCAAGCATGGCGCTGTCTTTACCGCCGCTGCCGCCTACTATGCAGTCATAACTGCCGTCGTCACGGCGATAGTGCTTGCAAAGCTCTAGCAACTCCCGCTCGCGTTCTAGCCAATCAATTTCGCCCGTCTCCTTCAATTCGTTGAAGCGACAGGCATGACATACCCCTTCGTCATCAAAACTTAGGGTAGCCTTTTTCGATTCTTTACTGTGCACGTATTCATTGCTCGACATCGGCTGCTGGTTAGACATATTGCACATAGTGCAAAACTTTACCGACCGGGGCAAACCATAAAAAATTTCAAGCTCATGTTCAGGCTTGCTGAAGCGCGAAAGATCAACACCTGCGCTTGGTCTAATTTTCATATCGACATCTTTCGGAAATAAATGAGCCATGTCTAAGTGGTCAATACGTGGTTGGCGCGAGCCTGCTCCAGGTCGGCTGGCCGCCCCACATCCAGCCAAGGCTCATGCATTGGGTAAGCCACAGTCCGCCTATTTTCCGCCTGAAGTCGCTCAAACAAGGTTGGCATGTCGCAGTGCGTGTTCAAGCTCAGGACACTTAATGCCTCCGGTTCAAGTACATACACGCCGGCGTTGATATGACTGCGAGCCACAGGTTTTTCCTCAAAACCAATAATTTCCACGCCCTGGGTCTGGACCACCCCGAACGGGTGTTGCCATTCGTGCGTTCGTACTGCCATCGTAGCTGCGGCATTGTGGCGCATATGGAAATCAAGAATCTCACCATACCGAATATCTGTAATTACATCGCCATTGGTCACCACGAAGGCAGCGTCTGGGCGAGGGCTGAGTAAGCCCAAAGCTCCTGCCGTTCCCAATGGTGAGCGCTCCCTCAAATAGGATATCTCCACGCCAAGCCGTTCGCCACTACCAAAATGGGCTTCGATCATGTGTCCCAAATAATGGATGGCCAATATAAAACTACCAAAACCTTCCAACTTTGCACGTTCGATGATGTGCTCAAGCATCGGTTTACCCGCCACAGGCAACATGGGCTTGGGGCAGGAGTCGGTATGCGGGCGAAGCCGCTTTCCCATACCGCCAGCCATAATGACCATGAGGTTTGAACGGACTACAGGGGTGGTAATTTCATCCCACAGATGAAGGCCTACAACATGGTGCCGCGCATCGACCACGGGCACCTGTTGAATTTTATTCGCCACCATGAGTTGCAACACCATGCCACGCGGCATTTCTGGGGGCACCACCATCGCGTCACGATGAATAATGCTTGCAATCGGACTGTTAAGAGTCAAACCCTTGAGCAGACCACGTCGGATATCGCCGTCAGAGATCGTGCCTTCCAGTTCCGCACTATCGTTTACCACCAAGGCGATCTTGATAGCAACCTGATCCAGGTTACGTATTGCCTGCTCTACCGTTGAATTTGCGGAAAGAATGGCTTGGCGCCAAATTTCCTCAGCTGAACTCACTTGCAGCTCCTAGAATCAAGATTCATATAAATCATAGAAGGCTTTCTTAGCCAACCCTTCAATCGAAAAATTCTTTATCGTGTCGAGCACTTTCTCGCTCGCACCACCGGCCCCATAGGGGCTGATCACCCCAGCCAGTATTGACTGGAACTCAGCCGAATAAAGTTTTTTAATCGCGGCAGCAATTTCTGCCCGGCAGGGCTGGGAATT
>CAIWVX010000319.1 GCA_903916205.1 uncultured beta proteobacterium | reverse complement strand
CCGGAACTGAAAGAGCGTGAAATACAAAATACGCTTCGGTCTATTGAGCAAAAAATGCGCGGAGGCTCATGAAAAAGCAAACGATTAGATTTTGCGAAACCTTGATCTAATCGTTTTTTGGACGAACTTGAACCCGGAATGCCAATAGATCGTCTGCGAAAAAATAACAAAATCACTCGAAATACCGACTAACTTCCTGCCGCCTTGCGAATGGCTTCATAAATTTGCGGTAGCGCGGCCTGTGCGGCTTTTTCGCCTTCAAGAATCGCTTCGTGACGAGCATGGAAGTCGGTTGATCCAACTCCGCTGACTTGCGGGCGAATGACGATGTCGGCTTCTTTGAGTTCGTGGCGGGCTAGATTTTGTCCCATGATGGTGAAGGTTTGCAGGAGGATGTCGAGGGTGCCTTTGACGGGTTGCGTGCTGGGCTTGGCCGAGATGTCGACGGCGATGACGATGTCAGCGCCCATCTGCCGGGCGCTGCGTACCGGTACCAGACTCGACAGGCCACCATCAACGTATTCGTGCCCATTGATGCTGACCGGTCTGAATACCCCCGGAACCGTCGCCGAGGCGCGTACCGCCATGCCGGTGTTGCCGCTGCGGAACAGAATACTTTCGCCGGTGTTGAGGTCAGTGGCTACTACCGCAAAGCGTTTTTTCAAGGCTTCGATTGGCCGCTGGCTCACCGCGTCATTAACAAACTGTTGCAGTGACTCGCCTTTGAGGAGGCCACGGTCAGGAATCGACCAGTCGCTGATCTTCGACTCATCCAATTTGAACGCCAGTTTTTGTAGTTCAAATCCGCTGTTGCCAAACGCATAGAGCGCACCGACAACGGCTCCCGCGCTGGTGCCGACGATCATGTCAGGGATGATTTTATGGGCTTCAAGCACTTTGATAACGCCGATATGGGCAAATCCGCGTGCGGCGCCACCACCGAGAGCCAAGCCGATTTTTACGGGTTTAGGCGTAGGCGTTGGCGGCGGGGGCGCTTGGGTCGCGCAACTGTTCAGAAATAGCGCCGAAATCAGTAACAGAAGTCGATAGGGCATTGGGCAGTGAGCGTGTGCTGAATCAATCGCAGGTCAGAGGGATACGTCGGATCCCGTTGAGGCGGGGAGATACAGGGCAAACATTTCCTCAGGCACCTTAAGGTATCTGAGGAGGGTGTCGCGGTTGATGTGGAGTAACGCTTCGACGGCTTTGAAATCATCCGGCAAGGCCGCATCGTTCCAACTGACGGCAGAATGCCGAGCGAGATTAACGGCTAGGGTGACGTTCTGAACTCGGGGTAGTTTGGCGTTGGCGTCGTCCATCAAAATGATCAGCAGTTCGGGCAAATGCCAAGCGTGACAGAGCGCCAATTGCAGGTCAATTAGGCGAATGCCAAGCACTTGTTCTTGAGCGATGGCGCTACGTAAACTGGGGTCAGCTAACTGTCGGTCGCGGATTTCAATCGCCAGTTTGGGCGCAAAACACCACAGCAATACTTCCGCCAAACCACTTAATAAAGCCGCCAAGGTGACTTCTTCAATATTTGTGTCATGCCGTTCAAAGGCCCAGTCGTAGGCAAATTTTGAGGCCCGCTGGAGGCGGCGAATAACCTGCAAAACACCCAACATGGCTTGGGGTTCCGTCTGAAGCATGGACTCGATGGTGGGCGGTTGGCCGATGCCGTCAAAAAAGGGCTCGATCCCCATCATCATCACGGCGTGGGCGATATTGGTAATGTCTGAATGCAGACGCCTGCCGCAGGCTGACTGAATATGGGCCAAGATGCGAACGGCGATGAGCGGGTCTTCCATTACGGTGCTAGAAACATCGCGACTGCTGATGCTGTCAATCGTTGCGCGGGCTTCTTCAAGACGGCGAGCCGTTTTCTTGAGAATCGGCATTTCGGCATGAGTGAAGAAATCTACCCAGGCTTTAATATCAGGGAGGGGTTGATTGAGCATTTTGTTCGGTTTCTTCCAGAGAGCTTAAAATGCGCCGATGGCCTGATTGATCGTGACATGGCGCGTCCTCGGGCATGGTACCTGTGGCGGCACGCACGGGCAAGAAAAAGTCGCAAGCGTGTCCCCTATTATTCGTAGGGTGAGCAAGGGCTTCATCTTGCGCACCTTCCGCTCGGTGCGTCCGCGTGCGCAAGATAAAACTTTGCTCACACAAAAACTGACCCGGAATCCCGCCCGTAGGGTTTGCAAACCAGCGGTTTGCGAACGCGGTTGCCCCATGTTGAGGGATGAGGGGTTT
>CAIWVX010000318.1 GCA_903916205.1 uncultured beta proteobacterium | reverse complement strand
GGTTACATGGCGGTTACATGGCGGTTACACGGAGGGGGCGCAATGGCAAAGGTGAAACTAACGGCGGGCAGAATAGCGGGGTTCAAGTGTGAAGCGGGCGCTACTCAATCATTCCTATGGTGCGACCAAGTGCCGGGTTTGGCGGTTCGCGCCACTCGTTCCGGTGTGAAGTCGTATGTCTTTCAGCGCAAGGTATCCGGTAAATCTATGCGCTTAACGATTGGCTCAGTCAAGGCATGGGGAATTGACAGAGCGCAAGCCGAAGCCCGCCGCCTTCAAATTCAGGTTGACGGACAAGACGACCCGCGCCAAGTGAAGGCCGAGAAGAACGCCGCCGCCGAAGCCAAGCGCGATGAGGCGCGGAACGCTGAAGCTCCAGCAATGGATGCGTGGGAAATCTACATCAAGGCACGCTCTCCCCGGTGGAGTGCTCGCAGTCTGATTGACCATGAGAAATTAATTACTGAAGGCGGCAAGCCAAAAACGCGAGGTAGAAAGAAGGGTGAAGGCGCGACAACGATACCCGGTATCCTGCGCCCGCTGTTGCTGCTGCCGCTGGCAAAGATTGACGCCGACCGAGTACGGGCATGGCTGAAAGATGAGGCACCCGCCCGCCCGACTCAAGCCAATAACGCCTTTGTCCGGTTGCGTGCCTTTCTCAACTGGTGTGCTGACCGGCCAGAGTACCGCGCATTGGTAAAGACCAACGCTTGCGCCTCACGCCTGACCCGTGACGAACTGCCGAAGAAAGCCGCCAAAGACGATTGTTTGCAGCGCGAGCAATTGCCGCTGTGGTTTGAGCATGTGCGAAAGTTGGGCAATCCGGTGCACTCTACTTACCTCCAAGCCTTGTTGCTGACCGGCGCGAGACGTGAAGAATTGGCCCCCTTAAAATGGGCTGACGTAGATTTTCAATGGAATAGCCTGATCATCAAAGACAAGGTGGAGGGAAGCCGCACCATTCCGCTGACGCCCTTTGTTTCCTCGCTGCTGGCCGCATTGCCGCGTCGTAGCGAGTGGGTATTTTCAAGCCCTACCGCTGCCTCTGGCCGACTGATGGAACCACGGGTGGGACACAATAAAGCCTTAGCCGCTGCGGGTCTTCCTGCATTATCCCTGCACGGCTTGCGCCGTTCCTTTGGCACCTTGGCCGAATGGGTAGAGGTTCCGGCGGGCGTGGTGGCTCAAATTATGGGACACAAGCCAAGCGCGACCGCTGAGAAGCATTACCGCCGTCGACCTCTGGACTTATTGCGCCAGTGGCACGTAAAAATTGAGGCGTGGACACTTGAGCAAGCGGGTATTCAGTTCGTACCTGAAAAGGCAGGTTTGCAATTGGTGGCGAGCCATAGCAAAAAGGCTATAATATGAGCGAATGGACGGTAAAGACGCACCCACTGGCTGAGAGTGAACTTAAAGCCTTACCCGCTGATATGCGTGCACGCTTTCTGCACGTTGCCGAATTGCTCGAAACCTTTGGGCCGCAGAAAGTCGGGATGCCGCATATCAGAGTGCTCGAAGGCAAGTTGTGGGAAATGCGGATGCAAGGCCGCGATGGAATTGCCCGTGCTGTTTATGCTGCCGTTCATGGGCGTACGCTGCTGGTGCTGCATGTCTTTGTGAAAAAGACGCAAGCCACACCGCGTAGCGCCATAGAGACTGCCCGCAAACGATTGGAGAATACGCCGTGAAAACACTGAAAGCCCTCAAGCAAGAACTACTGGCCGATACCGAAACCCGCGAGGCTTATGACGCAATGGCTGACGAATTCGCGATTGTCCGGGAGTTGGTAGCCGCCCGCGCCCGCGCCGGACTGTCACAGAATGAAGTGGCGCAACGCATGGGGACAACACAAAGCGCGGTTGCACGGATGGAAAGCGGAAAGCGCCTACCATCAATGCGTACCGTGGAACGATTCGCGCAAGCCGTTGGCGGGCGTTTGGTTTTCCACATTGAACGGCACGCCTGACCATGAGCAGAATGCATATTCAACCGGGTCTGCTGACCGCCTGACCGATTAAGCCGCGCCTATCTCGACGGAGAGAAAACCGGGAACCCTTCACCCGGCTGGCGTGGCATCTGATTCAAGGGCGATGGCGCGAACGATTCTCCACGAAGAACTGGAACAAAAGCCGGAAGTGATCGAGCACCAATTAGCTCATGCGGTATCTGACACACTAGGCACAGCATACAACCGCACCAAGTTTTTGAAAGAGCGCAAGGCGATGAT
>CAIWVX010000317.1 GCA_903916205.1 uncultured beta proteobacterium | reverse complement strand
TCATGCAGCCTGTAAGCGTTGTGATTATTACCAAGAATGAAGTCTCTTCGATTGCGGCTTGCATTGCTAGCGTTGACGGGTTGGCTGATGAGGTGCTTGTGCTTGACTCAGGCAGTACCGATGGGACGTGTGAGCTCTGCTCAAGTCTTGGGGCGCACGTTATTGAAACCGATTGGCTGGGATTCGGGGCGCAGAAAAATCGGGCGGTCCAGGCGGCTAGAAACGACTGGGTTCTTTGTCTTGATGCGGATGAACGGGTGTCTCCGGCGCTTTTTGAGAGTATCCGTGGCGCGTTGTCTAACCCTGTGTTTTCAGCGTATCGATTGGCTCGCCGCAATTTTTTTCTCGGACGTTATCTGCGCTATGGTGAAGGTTATCCCGATTGGAGTTTGCGGCTGTTTGATCGGCGTATTGCCAAATGGTCGGCTGACGTGGTGCATGAAAAGGTAATTTCCAGTCGGCCTGTCGGTGCGCTGGCCGGTGATCTGCTGCACGACTCTGCCGAGACGCTTGAGAGTTATCTGAACAAACAGAATCGCTATACCTCGCTTGCGGCCACTGCCGCTCTGGCTCAAGGTCAACAGGTCTCAGTGGCCAGAATGCTGTGTTCGCCAATGATCCGTTTTCTGAAGTTTTACGTACTTCGTCGCGGGTTTCGTGACGGCGTGCCTGGGTTGGTGCATATTGCTATTGGCTGTTTCACTAGCTTTATCAAATACGCCAAGATACGTGAAGCCGCCAATCGCAAGCGTCAGTAAATTCGAGGCGTGCCTTCAGGGCGAGTTTTGAAGCGGCGATGCACCCAGTAATATTGTTCCGGCATGTTTCGCACGGCGTTTTCGATAAAGGCATTCATGCGCTGGGTGTCGGCTTTTACATCCGTACTGGGAAAATTTTTCCATGGATCGCCAATCTCGACGACATAGCCTTGCCCATCCGGCAGAATTCTGGTGATACAAGAAATAACCACCGCGCCCGCCGCCCGTGACAGTCGCGAGAGGCCGGTAATGGTCGCCGTTTGAACGCCGAAGAAAGGCACAAAGACGGAATCACGGCTACCGAAATCCATGTCGGGCAGGTAATAAAATGGCCGTCCAGCACGCATGGCTTTAATGCTGGAGCGAGCGCCATCCTGCCGCGAAAGTAAAAGCTGATCGCCGAAGCGCTTGCGCCCGCGCAGAATCAGGCGGTCGAAAACCGGATTTTTCTGAGTCGAGTAGATACTCAATGAATCAAAGCGCATGGCGATACCAATGCCGCCCGCGTCCAAACCCACAAAATGAGGTGCGAGAAGGATGATCGGTGTGCCTGACTGGTGTAGGGCGCGAAGTTTTTCTTCACCTTCGACTCGAATCAGCCGGGCCAAGCGTTTTTCGTTGCTCCACCAAAGCAAGCTACGTTCGAGAAGGCTGCGGGCGAGCAGCTTAAAATGAGCCTTTGCCAAACGATGTTGTTCGGCTTTGTCGAGTTCGGGAAAGCATAGCCCGAGGTTGATGAGCGCAATGTTGCGGCGGCGTTTGCCGAAATAAAATAGGACAAATCCCAGACCTTGACCAAGCGCCGCCAGCACCGGCAACGGGAGCAAATGAAGCGGCCACAGAACAGCAATGGCGAGTTGGCTAAGTTGGCGTTTGAACATGCTTGTTTGGGTCGGAGAGTGCGTCAGAAAAAGTGATTTCAAATGAATGTGGGGGCAAGTATAGTCATGGGCCGACGGTGGTTGGGCGGTAATATAGCGACCTGTCGGCATTGTATTGCCAACCCCGTGCGTAACCAAATTTGCCGGAGTAACGATCGCTTGACACCTATCCGCTGAATAATTGCCATGGACAACTTTATAATACCCCTCTCAGTAGGCTGAAATTTTGAAAGAGGATCGGCTCGTAATGAAACTGAAATTTTCAAAAATGCATGGATTAGGCAATGATTTTGTTGTGCTGGATGGCGTTCGTCAGGACGTCTCGTTAACCCCTGATCAACTCCGTCATCTTGGCAACCGAAATTTTGGTGTCGGCTGTGACCAAATTCTATTGGTTGAGAAAGCTTCTCGAACAGATCTGGATTTTCGTTACCGCATCTTCAATGCCGATGGCGGTGAAGTCGAGCAATGCGGCAATGGGGCGCGTTGTTTCGTGCGTTTTGTGCACGATCAGGGCTTGACCGACAAGCGTGAAATTCGCGTTGAAACGATGAAAGGCGTGATCAGTCCGCGCCTTGAGCGTGATGGAACAATTACGGTGGACATGGGTGCGCCGGTGTTTGCGCCAGAAAAAATTCCTTTTGTCAGCGAGACGGATGACCTGCTTCAAGACCTGATTATTGATCAAGAACACGTCAAGATTACGGCGCTGTCGATGGGTAATCCCCATGCCGTGCAAGTCGTTGCCGATGTGGATAACGCGCCGGTCGCTCGTCAGGGGCCGTTGATCGAGAAGCATCCGCGCTTCCCACAGCGCGTCAATGCCGGCTTCATGCAAATCACTGGGCGGCAGTCGATCAAATTGCGCGTTTATGAGCGCGGCGCAGGTGAAACCTTGGCTTGTGGCACCGGCGCTTGTGCCGCCGTGGCGACAGGAATCGCGCGAGGGTTGCTGGATTCGCCGGTGCGGGTTGAAACTCGCGGTGGTGAATTGTCAATCGCTTGGGGGGGGCTAGGTTGTCCGGTATTGATGACGGGGCCTGCCGTTACCGTATTTAACGGAGAGATAGAACTATGAAATCTGAAGAAGTCGCACTGTATTTACAATCCAACCCCCAGTTTTTTGAGGAACATGCTGAGCTGGTTTCACACATCGTTATTCCGCATCCGCATGGTGGCCGGACGATTTCGATTACCGAGCGTCAGATGCTGAGCTTGCGCGATAAAAACCGGCATCTTGAAACCAAGTTGAGTGAAATGCTCCAGTTTGGCGAGGAAAACGACGCCATCAGCGAAAAAATGCACCGACTGGGCGTGGCGATGGTGGCGGCGGCCACGTTCCAATCTGTTTTGCATACGTTGAATTTCCATTTGCGTGATGATTTTTCAATTCCTCATGTAGCGCTGCGTCTCTGGGATCGCCCAGAAAAAATCGATGAATTGCCCGAATTTACCGAGGTCAGTGAAGCATTGCAGGCGTTTGCCGAAACGCTCAGCCAGCCGTACTGCGGTTCAACTACGGGCTTTGAGACCTCTTCGTGGTTTGGCGCAGGGGCGGCTCAACATATCCGCTCGCAGGCCTTGATTGCCATGCGCAATGGGGGCGGCACAATCGGCATGATTGCGCTAGGTAGTGAAGACGGGCAACGGTTTTTTTCCGGCATGGGAACCTTGTATCTTGAGCGTCTCGGCGAGCTGGCTTCTGCGGCGCTGGCGCGGGTGTTGCGCTGAAAATTTGTGAGACGTCTACCGCGAAGGCGCAAAGAGGCAAAGAAAGCGCAAAGGAAACCATTTTTTCAAACGTTTTTCTTTGCGTCCCCTTTGCACCTTTGCGCCTTCGCGGTGGATGTTGGGTGTTTTTTTCAGCCGCTGAATCTTAGCTTGAGCTGATTCCCTTCGATGACACTTTGCCCGCAATTCAACGCCTATCTTG
>CAIWVX010000316.1 GCA_903916205.1 uncultured beta proteobacterium | reverse complement strand
GTGGTATGGGATATTCTCGAAGAGGTTATTCGTGAACATCCTATTATGCTAAATCGGGCACCTACGCTGCACCGCCTTGGCATTCAAGCTTTTGAACCTACCCTGATTGAAGGTAAAGCCATTCAGTTGCACCCGCTCGTTTGTGCCGCCTTCAATGCCGACTTTGACGGTGACCAGATGGCCGTACACGTCCCATTGTCGCTTGAAGCGCAGATGGAATGTCGAACCTTGATGTTGGCGTCAAACAATGTGTTGTCACCGGCTAACGGCGAACCGATCATCGTTCCATCGCAGGATATCGTTCTCGGTCTGTACTATGCGACACGTGAGCGGACTAATGCCAAGGGTGAAGGCATGATCTTCACTGATTTGGCTGAGATCACGCGCGCCATGCAGGCCAATGAGCTTGATGTGCATGCCAAAATTTCAGTGCGCATCCGTGAATATGAGAAGGGCGATGATAATGGCTGGAAAGAAAAAATAACCCGCTACAACACGACGGCTGGTCGTGCGCTTCTCTCGGAAATTCTGCCCAAGGGATTGCCTTTCAGTGTCCTAGACAGACCGCTCAAAAAGAAAGAAATATCCAAGCTGATCAACGCGGCCTTTCGTCGTTGTGGGTTAAAGGAAACGGTAGTTTTCGCTGATAATCTGATGCAAAACGGATATCGCCTAGCGACTCGAGCCGGGATATCAATTTGTTCTGACGATATGCTGGTGCCGACTCAGAAGAGCGAAATTATTGCCGCCGCTGAGAAAGAAGTGAAGGAAATACAAAACCAATACACCAATGGCCTGGTCACTAACGGCGAGCGCTATAACAAGGTCGTTGATATCTGGGGCCGTACCGGTGATCAGGTTGCCAAGGTGATGATGGATCAGCTCGGTCACGAAGAGGTGATTGATCGCCACGGCAAAAAGGTTAAGCAAGAATCGTTTAATTCCATCTACATGATGGCTGATTCTGGTGCTCGCGGTTCTGCCGCACAAATTCGCCAGTTGGCAGGGATGCGCGGCTTGATGGCCAAACCGGACGGGTCGATTATCGAGACGCCGATTACCACGAATTTCCGCGAAGGGCTGAATGTTCTTCAGTACTTCATTTCGACCCACGGCGCACGTAAAGGTCTGGCCGATACGGCACTTAAGACGGCGAATTCGGGCTATCTGACACGTCGTTTGGTTGACGTTACGCAGGATCTGGTGGTGATTCAAGATGATTGTGGCACCGAAAACGGCGTGACCATGAAAGCCTTGATTGAAGGCGGCGAAGTCATTGAAGCTTTGCGTGAACGCATTCTTGGTCGCGTCACTATCGGAGATGTGGTTAATCCAGACACCGATGAGACCGTGATTGAAAGCGGGACGCTGATTGATGAAGATCTCTGTGACTTGGTTGATAAGCTCGGTATTGATGAGGTCAAAGTGCGTACGCCGCTGACCTGCGACACGCGTTATGGTTTGTGTGGAAAATGCTACGGACGCGATCTCGGTCGTGGTACGCCGGTAAATGTTGGTGAAGCCGTGGGTGTCATTGCGGCTCAGTCGATTGGTGAACCAGGCACCCAGCTTACCATGCGAACTTTCCACGTTGGTGGTGCGGCATCGCGTGCGGCTGTCGCTAGCCAAGTTGAAACCAAAAGTGCCGGTGTGGTGCGCTTTACATCGTCAATGCGTTACGTTACCAGCGCCAAGGGCGAAAAAATCGTCATTACGCGTTCCGGCGAAGTGCTGATTACCGACGATAATGGACGTGAGCGTGAGAAACACAAGGTTCCCTACGGTTCGACGCTACAGGTAGCTGACGGTCAACAAGCCAAGGCCGGTACTAAACTGGCGACGTGGGATCCGCATACCCGACCGATCATTGCCGAATACTCGGGGCTGGTGAAATTCGAGAACGTTGAAGAAGGTGTAACCGTCGCTAAACAGATCGACGAAGTTACCGGGCTTTCGACGCTGGTTGTTATCGATCCGAAGCGCGGTGGCAAGGCCCAGACTAAGGGCTTGCGTCCGCAAGTCCGGCTTTATGATCCAAGCGGCGAGGAAGTGCGTATGCATGGTAGCGACCATGCCGTAACGATTACTTTCCAGGTCGGCGCGATCATTACAGTGCTTGATGGCCAAACCATATCGGTGGGTGATGTTTTGGCCCGCTTGCCTCAGGAGTCAGCCAAGACGCGCGATATTACGGGTGGTTTGCCACGCGTTGGCGAGCATTTCGAGAATCACGTCGGCAGTGATGCCGTCGAGGTAACCGGGTTGGCAGTGGTCGAGGACTTGGTGCGCGCCTTGTTCGCGGATGAGTTGGAGGCCGCGTTCGGTGCTGGCCGTGCCAATGACGCGGAGACCGGCAGCGCGGGCGAGTTGGACGGCGGCAATGCC
>CAIWVX010000315.1 GCA_903916205.1 uncultured beta proteobacterium | reverse complement strand
GATTAGCATTGAGAATCGAATAAAGCCATTCTTTCGCTTCTCGATCCAACTCCTTTGAATTCGCCCGACCCGTTTAAACACCGTCGTCCGGTTTATAATCGCCGTTTTACCGTTATTTTCACATGTCGGCCATTGCCTCCCCTAGCAGCAGAGCGCTGTATTTCCGTTTGCTCACCTATGTTCGCCCCTACTGGCGAATTCTGGTTGCTGGCCTAATTGCTACGGCCTTTGCGGCGGCCACGGAGCCGCTCTTTCCGGCGCTGCTAAAGCCACTACTCGATAGTGGATTTTCCGTTGATTCAACACAACCCCCTCTCTTGGTTGCCGGGATGATTGTGGGCATTTTTGTGTTGCGTGGCATCCTCGGTTTTTTGGCCTCTTATGCGATGTCTTGGGTTCAGAACCGGGTCATCACCGATATTCGCCAAGAACTTTTTAACCGCCTGATGCGCCTTCCCGCCCCTTATTTTGACAGCACACCGTCTTCAACCCTGATTTCCAAAGTGACCTATGACGTCACCAATATTGCCTCGGCCTCAACCTCGGTTGGCACCGTATTGATTCGTGACTCGCTTACGCTTGTTGGCCTGCTAAGCTGGTTGCTCTATCTTAACTGGCAATTGACCGTCATTACGTTGCTGGCGGCACCGTTCATTGCCCTGTTCACCCGTTTTTTTGGCAAGCGTTTGCGTAACATGAGCCGTTCCTCGCAAAAAGGCATGGCACTGATGACCGAAACCTTGCAGGAGGGCATCGCCTGTCAAAAGGTGATCAAGGTTTTCGGTGGTGAAACACAAGAGGAAAACCGTTTTTCGCACGTCAATAACGCCTTGCGCGGTTACGGCATGAGACAAAGCATCGCGGCGGCGGCGACCACGCCAGCCATTCATTTGATCGCCTCTTTTGCCGTCGCGATTGTGGTCTATATCGCCATGATGCAGTCCCAAGCCGGGCAAACGACGGTCGGCAGTTTTGTTTCTTTTATTACCGCCATGCTCATGCTGCTCGCGCCACTAAAGCATATTGCTAGCGTAAACGCGCCCTTGCAAAACGGTTTGGCTGCAGCAGAAAGTATCTTTAGAACACTTGATGAAGCTCCCGAAGAAGATCATGGGACGCTTGCGCCGAGCCGGGTCAATGGACAAATCACGCTTGAAAATCTGCATTTGCGCTACGCGCATGGCGAACGAGATGCGCTTGACGGAATCACTCTGGAAATCCAACCGGGCCAGACCGTTGCCTTGGTAGGCACCTCTGGCGGCGGCAAAACGACCTTAGCCAATGTCATCCCGCGTTTTTACAATCCGACTTCTGGACGAGTCTTGATTGACGGACACGACACGCAAGAGATGACGCTTGCCAGCTTGCGCGCACAGATTGCCATCGTCTCGCAGGATGTTGTTCTGTTCAATGACACCGTTGCCGCCAACATGGCTTACGGATTTTCCCGTGACGCCACAAAAGAAGCGATTGAAGCGGCGGCTTTAGCCGCCCACGCACTGGATTTTATTCGCGCCTTGCCGGAAGGCTTTGACACGATCATCGGCGAAAACGGCTCACGCCTTTCGGGCGGACAACGGCAGCGTATTGCCATCGCCCGCGCCATCCTCAAAGATGCACCGATCCTCATTCTTGATGAGGCGACCTCGGCGCTTGACAATGAATCCGAACGCCTCGTTCAAGAAGCGCTTGAAACATTGATGCAAGGACGCACCACGCTGGTCATTGCCCACCGACTCTCTACGATTGAGCGCGCCGATTGCATCGTTGTCCTGCAGCACGGAAAAATTGTTGAAAGCGGCACCCATCGTGAATTGCTGACACACGACGGCGTTTACGCGCAACTGTACAAACTCCAATTTGCTGAAGGCTCAAGGGAAGCCTAATGAACAACATCCTCAGAAAATTGAAAATCGTTCATACCGAAGCTTCTTGCGGCTGGGGCGGACAAGAAATTCGCATTCTCGAAGAAGCGCGGGGACTGATTGTGCGTGGTCATGAGGTATCTATCCTTTGCGCACCCCACGCCCGCATTCTCGAAGAAGCGCCACGCTATGGTGTGCCCATCACTGCACTACCCATTGGGCGTAAACGCTTACCCGGTTTTTTCGCCCTTCGCCGTTGGCTGGCCGACAATCGCCCCGACGTAGTGAATACCCACAGTTCAACCGACAGTTGGCTAACCGGCCTAGCCTGCGCCACACTAACCCATCCTCCTGCAATTGTCCGCACCCGCCACATTTCAGCCCCCATTGCGGTGAATGCCGGATCAAAATGGCTTTACGGCCGCTCAGCGCAACACGTTGTCACCACTGGCGAAGCCTTGCGCCGCACACTGATAAGCGAATTAGGATTGCCTCCCGACGGGGTAACTTCCGTACCAACGGGCATTGACACTGAACGTTTCATTCCCGGCGATAAAACGGCTGTTCGACAAGAACTCGGCCTTGATACGGATTTTCACTATCTGGGTATCGTCGCCACTTTGCGCAGTTGGAAGGGGCACTCTGATCTACTGGACGCTTTTGCCAAATTGAATGCTCCGGGTTGGAGATTACTGATTATTGGTGAAGGTCCACAACTCGATAACATTCAGGCCAAAATCATTAACCTGAATTTCCAAGACAAAGTCTTTCTCATCGGGCAAAAGACCGATCCGGAAAACTGGATGCGTGCACTTTATATTTTGTTCCTGCATCCCTATCAAGAGTTCT
>CAIWVX010000314.1 GCA_903916205.1 uncultured beta proteobacterium | reverse complement strand
CGTCTTGAGCACTTAAATATTCACGACTTGTTTATGGAGATTCCTCGTGTCCACTCGTAATCAACAGTTATTTGAACGCGCACAGCGCCACATTCCGGGGGGCGTCAATTCTCCGGTACGGGCTTTTCATTCGGTGGGGGGGACGCCGTGTTTTTTTAGCCGAGGCTATGGCTCGCGGGTTATTGATGCCGATAAAAAAACCTATATTGACTACGTTGGCTCTTGGGGGCCTCTGATTCTCGGTCATGCTCATCCCGAAGTGGTTACGGCGGTCCAAGAGGCCGCCGCATTGGGCCTGTCTTTTGGTGCGCCGACTGAGTGTGAAGTTGAAATGGCCGACTTGCTGTGTACCCTGTTGCCTTCGCTGGAAATGGTACGACTGGTCAGCTCTGGTACCGAGGCCACAATGAGCGCTATCCGTCTGGCGCGTGGCTTCACCGGGCGGGATGTGCTGATCAAATTTGAAGGCTGCTATCACGGCCACAGCGATAGTTTGTTGGTCAAGGCGGGGTCAGGTATGCTGACTTTCGGCAATCCGAGTTCGGCTGGGGTGCCTGCGGATCTCGCACAACATACCCTAGTCCTCGACTACAACGATGCTGCTCAATTAGAGCAGGTTTTTGCTGAACATGGGGAACGCATTGCCGCTGTGATCGTCGAGCCTGTCGTTGGCAATATGAACCTAATTGCGCCGAAACAAGAATTTTTGCAAACCATGCGCGAGCAGTGTACGAAGTACGGCACGGTGCTGATTTTCGACGAGGTAATGACGGGCTTTCGTGTCGGATTGGAATGTGCTCAGGGCTATTACGGCATTACGCCTGATCTCCCCACCCTAGGAAAAGTAATCGGCGGCGGAATGCCGGTTGGTGCCTTCGGTGGCAAGCGCGAAATAATGAAGAAAATTGCCCCGCTTGGGTCTGTTTACCAGGCCGGAACCCTGTCAGGGAATCCCGTTGCGGTGGCTGCCGGGTTAGCCACATTGAAATTAGTCCAAGCTCCGGGTTTTTATGAAATGCTGAGACAAAAAACAACTTTGCTTTGTGAGGGTTTGTGCGCTGTAGCTAAAAAACATGGTGTGGACTTTTCAGCTCAATCGGTTGGCGGCATGTTTGGGCTTTACTTCCGTTCAAGCTGTCCGCAAAGCTACGTCGAGGTTATGGCGTGTGACAAAGAGGCATTCAATCGTTTTTTTCACGCCATGCTCAACGCCGGACATTACTTTGCGCCGTCGGCATTTGAGGCCGGTTTTGTTTCAGCGGCGCATTCAGATGCTGACATTGCCGAAACGGTGGCTGCGGCAGACGCGGCTTTCACCTCCGAACATTTCCTGTAGATTTAATTAGTCTGCGCCATGGTTTGCTCTTAGCGGGGTCTGTTAACCGACCTTCGGAACTTGCCCAATCATCTTCATAAACGACCCAGCCGTTTGCGCGATGAACGAATACGAGGGAGGGAAGTGACCTTCCAGTGACGGAGAACCCTGTTCCGTAATGCGGCCCTTCTGTAAGGTCCATTTGCAGCTTGGAGGAGAGTTTCTTTCCGTTGATGGAAATACTGGATGGAGATAGACACCACCGTTCATTGAAGTCGCTTGTGAAGCAACCGAAAAAATACCTACTGAGATAGTAGGTTGCTTCGTCGGTCGTTGACGAACCAATACGACCGTATGGGCCAATCCATTTGTCTCGTGACCAGCTTGGACGTGCCCATAACTTCCCGGACTTTACGCGGATGCAATTGTCGGCTGGCGCGTCACCCTCGTGCCACGAAAGATTAAAGTAGATGGAATTGTCTTCAATGACCAGCGATGCAGTGGCTGAGTCGACTCGATTCAAAGCCGCGTGCCATGATCGGGATTGTGCCAACGCATTGGTGAAAGCCAATAGCGCCTAACGCCCCTCGACTTTGTTCAGTCTTGCGTCGCCAGAGCACATGACCGTATCGTCTGCTAAGACAGCAACGCAGGTAAGAAGGGCGATTAAGCCAAGTGCAATGCGCATCATCGGGCTAACGTTTGAATTCAGGGGCGCTGCGCGGTTTCATCGCGCAGCGTCCGGTGGAATGATGGGTTCGGCATGTTGTCATGCGAGGTTATTCAAATCGACGGGAAGCCCGGCCTGCTTAAGTTCTTTGGCGAGCGTAAATTTCCATGCGCCGGCGTCGTCCATGCTAACGTAGACAACACCAAGATAGTCGCTGGGAATATCAACGTCTCCCTTGTACACAACGCAAACGTTTGCACGGCCTAGCGCACCGGAAAAATAGCCCAATTCCAAAATGACATTCTGGCGCGCTCGTGGCTTTGCATCCCCAGGCTTTCCGGCTGGGTGCCCAGAGTCATCTGGGGTCAGAAGGACTACTGCAAAGCTTACTCTTGAAGCATCGCGCTCGAATTTCTCGATGACGGTCTTCCCCTCGTTTGCCTGTTCATGCAAAACGATGGGGACCAATTTCAACTTTTCGAGGGTTCTAGCCAGATCAACTTTTGCTAGAGCATCGTGACCGTGCACTACAAACACGTTTTGCGATGGCGCAGGTTTCGCGGTCGAGCTATCTTTGACTTGTGTAGGTTGAGGCTCAACTTCATTGGGAAGCGGGTCGGCAAGAACATAATGTTCCGGAATTTCCTTGACCCCTGCTTCAAGTTCAGTCATGAAGTGGAGCAAGGCCTCTCTGTCTTTAGAGTACGAGGGCGTATTGATCGCATTGAGGATTCTCAGTTCTTCAGGAACTAGAAGCTCTTTTAGCATTCGAAGCGTACGACCCTTCCATTGCGGAATGTTGGTATCAAGGTCTTGAGTCGTATTTTGAAGTTGTTGTCGCTGGCGACTAACGACAGCAAGTAGATTCGATGCTCGATCTGTGCGTACATTTGCCATCTAGCTTCCTCGCAATCTCGGTGAATAAGTTGATGCCGAACGTTTAGCTTGAGGGGCTGGCCGAAAGCTGGCGAAGCCGGCTTTTGGACAGTCCCACTCGAAGCGCAAGTTAGATTACTGAGTTACCATCGATTTGAATTCAGGTGCTTTTACAAGTTTG
>CAIWVX010000313.1 GCA_903916205.1 uncultured beta proteobacterium | reverse complement strand
CTGCTTCATGGCAAAATGTTCAGACCATTGACGAATCTGCGGCTCAAGTTTAAGCACCTTTGACACGGCTATTGGCAGGTGGTGCAAGGCTTGCAGTTCTTGTGCTTCAAGCGACTCGGGAAGGCGGTCGCGCAGCTTGGCGAGAATCAGTGTCAGCAAATAGAGGGCGGCTAATTGCGTAGTGAACGCCTTGGTCGAGGCAACACCGATCTCGGGGCCGGCGCGGGTGATGAAACGCAAAGCGTTCTCGCGCACGAGTGACGATTCAGGGACGTTGCAGATACACAGTGTGCGCGTCATGCCCAGCGACTTGGCGTGTTGCAGCGCGGCGAGGGTATCGGCGGTCTCTCCCGACTGCGATAGGGTAACGACCAGCGTGAGCGGATCAGAAACGGATTCGCGGTAGCGAAATTCACTAGCAACTTCGACGTTGCATTGAATCCCGGCAATCGCTTCCAGCCAGTAGCGTGCCACCAGACCGGCGTGATAGCTGGTGCCACAGGCAATAATCAAAACTTGGCGGACATCCTTAAGCACGGCTTCGCTATTGGCACCAAACAGTCCGGGCTGAATACTGCGTGCAGCGCCGAGCATTTCTAACGTATTGGATAAGGCCACGGGCTGCTCGAAAATTTCTTTTTGCATGTAGTGGCGATACGTGCCGAGTTCAACGGAATCGGCTGACAGGTGCGACTCGGTTTCAGCACGCTCGACTGAGCTTCCATCAACCCGAGTCACCCGGTAACTGTCGCGCTTTAATTCGGCACAATCGCCGTTTTCCAGATAAACAATGCGGCGCGTGACTTGCAGTAAAGCCGACGCGTCAGAAGCGGCGTAATTACCTTCATCACTGAGTCCGAGCAGTAGCGGCGAGCCTTCGCGAGCGACGATCACGCGCTCCGGTTCAGCCTCGCGCAGGACAGCCAGCGCATAGGCTCCCTGTAATTGGGCAATCGCCCCACGGGTCGCGGCAAAAAAATCCGGGGTCTTTTTTAACTCGGAAGCAATGAGATGCGCCACGACCTCGGTATCGGTATCCGAAGTAAATTCGTAACCCTCGGCAATAAGGCGTGTGCGCAGCGCTTCGTGGTTCTCAATAATGCCGTTGTGCACCACGGCCAAACCATCGGAAATATGTGGATGCGCGTTGCGCTCACAAGGCACGCCGTGGGTCGCCCAACGCGTATGGGCGATGCCGGTACGACCTGCGGCTCCCGTTTCCTCAACCTGGGTCGTGAGTTCGACCACCCGCCCGACCGCACGCAAGCGTTGCAGGCCGGAGTCATTAATCAGCGCCAAACCTGCCGAATCGTAACCACGGTATTCAAGCCGACGCAAACCTTCGAGAAGAACAGAAACGATATTGCGGTCAGCCACCGCAGCAACAATGCCACACATAATTTGATTCCATGAAAAGTGACGCGTCAGCCGCCGTAAAAAACATCTCGCATCACGGCAAAGAACGCCTTACAAACAATCGGTTACTTCGTCTCTCAAGGAGATTTCCTGCGGTGCACATTTTCTTTGCCTCTTTGCGTCT
>CAIWVX010000312.1 GCA_903916205.1 uncultured beta proteobacterium | reverse complement strand
CCAAGTTTGCTTTATCAGGAACTGTCTCTGGCGCAACGGGTTCTGCGCGACCTCGTTAATGTCGAAACCAAACGAATCGTTATCGACTCACGCGAAAATTTCAATCAATTGAGTGCGTTCGCCGCTGAATACACCCCGACCGTGGCCCCGTTACTCGAACACTATGTCGGCGAGCGCCCCTTGTTCGACAATCTCTACAGCATCGAACTTGAGCTACAAAAAGCGCTGGCACGGCGTGTCGATCTGAAATCAGGGGGGTATCTGATTTTTGATCAAACTGAAGCCATGACGACCATTGACATCAATACCGGTGGCTTTATCGGGCTGCGCAATTTTGATGACACCATTTTCAAAACCAATCTGGAAGCCGCCCAAACCATCGCCCGGCAGCTGCGTTTGCGCAATCTCGGTGGCATTATTCTCATTGACTTCATTGATATGGATAGTGCCGATCACAAGACGGCGGTCTTGGCCGAGTTCAACAAAGCACTGGCCCACGATCACACGCGCTTGACGGTTAACGGTTTTACTTCGCTGGGTCTGGTCGAAATGACCCGCAAACGCACGCGGGAGTCCCTCGCTCATGTGCTGTGCGAAGAATGCCTAACCTGCGGCGGGCGCGGAGAAGTCAAGACAGCGCGTACCGTCTGTTATGAAATTTTGCGCGAAATCATGCGCGAAGCGCGTCAATTCAACGCCAAAGAATTCCGGGTGCTAGGCAGTATTTCAGTGATTGATGTGTTTCTCGACGAAGAAGCCCAAGGCCTAGCCATGCTTTCCGACTTTATCGGCAAGCCGATTTCATTGAAAGCCGAATCAAGCTACGCGCAAGAGCAATACGACATTGTTTTAATGTAATCGCTTTAGGCTTTAATCTCTGCACGGTGCTTTATTTAATCAGGCTTTTAACCTCGGGGGAAATCTGAATTTATAGTGTTTGAATAAACGATTGCCCTAGTACAGCTTCGCTGAAAACCAGCTTATGTCAGGTAAAATGACCGAATGAAAAGCATCCCACATCCTATTCAGTATCAAGGTAGCAAGCGTAACTTGGCTACCGTTATTTTGCGTTATGTTCCCAAGGGCGTTAACTGTATGATCGAGCCGTTTGCAGGCTCTGCCGCAATCAGTATCGCTGCTGCGGCTCGACAGCTGGCAAAAACCTACCTAGTTAATGACCTGAATAAACCGTTGGCTGAACTTTTACGGCTGATTGTGGAATTCCCTGTTGAAACCGCTTTATTTTATGAACAAGTCTGGAACGCACAACATGACGATTCCATCGAGCACTTCTACAGGGTTCGCGAAGATTTCAACCACACCCAAGATCCACGTCTTTTTCTGTATTTGCTGGCGCGATGCGTCAAAGGCTCGGTGCGATATAACTCGAATGGCTTGTTTAATCAAAGCCCGGACAAGCGCCGTTTTGGCACACGCCCAGAAACAATGCGCACCAATATTTTTGGCGTTTCTGCCCTGTTAAAGGGGAAAACTAGGTTTTCTTCACTGGATTACAAAGCTGTTTTAGCCACGGCTCAAACATCTGATCTGGTCTATATGGATCCGCCTTATCAAGGCGTATGCGGTGATAAAGATTCGCGTTATTTTTCAGGTATAAGTCACACGGATTTTGTTGCCGCACTCGAAGACTTAAACGCCAAGGGCATTTCTTATATCGTCAGCTACGATGGCCGTAGAGGCGATAAAATATTCGGAGAGTTGCTGCCCACATCTCTCGATCTCACACACATTGAGTTGGACGCGGGACGTTCTAGCCAATCGACTTTGCTTGGGCGTGATGAGGTTACCTACGAATCTCTCTACCTCTCGCAAGCACTGACTGACAAGCTTGCCCACAAATCCGCCGATTATCACCCGCCTCGCGCTCAGCAATTCGCTTTGCTCGAACCCGCAGCGCACTATGCCTAAACTCCCGAAAGCATTTCCAAAAGAGTTTATTGACCTGTGCCATT
>CAIWVX010000311.1 GCA_903916205.1 uncultured beta proteobacterium | reverse complement strand
TTCCGCGTGCGCAAAGAAAAGATTTTGCGCACCTAGGCTGGCCCTTTTTATTTCTGGCAGGCTAAAAACTAGCTTGTTTGATACTTAACAAAAGAATGCCATTGGTGCCAGGGTCAATTCCCCGCCCAAGATAGGAATTGACCCTTTAATTTTCGGGTAGTGATGTTCATTGTGTTCCTCTCAAGCATTCAAAGGTTGAACCACCAACTTAACGCCGAGGGCATGACAAACGCGATTTATGGTTTCAAAACGCGGCTGAGCGTTGGGGCGTAATGCTCGATACAGCGCTTCGCGCGCTAGCCCAGTTTCCTTGGCAATCTGCGTCATGCCTCTGGCTCGGGCAATGTCACCCAGTGCAGCGGCAAGTAACGCATTGTCGCCATCTTCAATAACTACGGTGAGGTAATTAGAAATATCCTCGCTCGTTTTTAGATGTTCCGCCATATCAAAGGTTTTAAGGTCGGAAAGATTGATTTTTTTGCTCATGACTTTTCTCCAATTTGTCGTGACAGCGCAATGGCCGATTCAATATCTTTGTCTTGCGAGGACTTGTCCCCACCACCAAGCATCATAATAATGAGTTGACCCTGTTGAACGTAGTACATGCGATAGCCTGAGCCAAAGAATTCGCGCATCTCGAAGACGCCGCAGCCGACCGGTTTTATATCGCCAACAAACCAATCTCAGCCTTCTTGAGGCGTTTGCGCAATCTGACGATTGTCATGGGGTCTTTTAGACCCTCAAGCCAAATAGCGAACGCATCGGTCATTTTAATCGTGTACATGACTGTGCTGTAACCAAAGCATGACAATCAATCAAGAAAATTCATGTTTAGTGCTTACCAACTCAAAGTACAGAAATTAATAGGCAAAGCTCAATTTCTATCTCGCCTCACGGTAAATTGACCCGGCCTCTTTCCCCAAAGATTGAAAAAGCTAACCGGCGATCTACGCCGGAGCCGCCGAACATTCAGCCTCAGTGGCCGACGAGCAATTTTAGCGCCTCTTCAACTCGTTTTAGATGATTTGTGCTCAGCGTTGCCAGCGGTTGCGTACCCATAAATCGCTGGTTTGATATGGCGCGGATTTGATCAATGAGCAAATCCGTTTCTTGGACTAGACCAGGCTGGTTGACCAAGGCGATTCGAAGAGGAAAGTAGTCTTTATCACGCCTCACCTGGGTTGTGCCCACCACTACGATGGTGGTTTGGTGGCCCGCCTTGTTTAACAGGTCGGTCTGAATCACCAGTGCCGGTCGATTGCGTTTGCCCGGTTCTTCTTTGTGGGTTTGCGGCGTGAAATCTACCTCCCAGATTTGCCCGCGCAAGAGATTAATCGAGGCCATCGGCTAGCGAACCCTCAAGCGATTCATTAACGGCCAAGTGTTCGGCGGAAAGCTCTCTGGAAAGCGCCGCAATGCGTTGCGCCATCACACGCTCGTTTTTTTCGCGAACAGCTTGGCGTATGTAGTCCGAACTTTTCAGGCCAACGATATTGGCTAGCGCGCGCGTTTGTTCGGCGAAGTCGTCGCCAGCCCGAAATGAAAGTGTGCTGGAATGCATGGCTATTTCCTCGTAAACGAAATATGTACTAAAAATCTAGTTAGTTTATTGTAATACATATTTGTAAATTAATGGGCCAGGCTCAATTTCCACACGCGCTTTGTCGCTACGGTTACCCGTACTGTTTTGCCGATCAGCGCCGACTCCTGAAATTTTATGTCTCCTGAAATTTTATTGTCGTACAACGTTTTGAGTTTTAACGTATTTTAACTACGATGCGGATGCCGCCCGAGATAACAGCATGATCCATTCGGCACATCCGTTTGAATCGCCTCCGCCGCCCGGCCTTTGGTCGTTATTCCACAATCAGTTCGGTGTCATCCGCTGAATAAGCCGGGGAGCAGCAACATAAGACACGTAAAGGCACAGGCCAAGTATTGTGCAGCGCGTGTGGAGTGCCGGGTGGAATGAGGATGGTGTCGCCGACGCTGATGGCGAAGTGTTGATCGCCGAGGATCATCGTTCCTTGGCCCGCTGTGACGTGATACAACTCTTCGGTTTTGAAATGGCGATGGCGTTGTGTGCATTGCCCGGAATAAATGGTTGCTTCGGCTAGGCTTTGAGCCTGATTGCCATGATGTGCGGGATGCAATAACTCGCGCACCTCTGAACCATCTTTGGCCGTGAGTGAATGGGCGTCGTTGTAGCGGCTGAGCTTGGTGTTCATGCGTATCCTGTGGGTTGGGCGTTCTGTATCGGCGGTTAGATGCGCCATGCGGGAGAGCGTTTGTCCAGAAAGGCGCTTATGCCGTCCTTGGCTTCGTCCGTCGCACGTTGGCGGGCGATGCGTTCGGCGGTTTCGGCGCTGAGTTTTTCGTCGATGGGCTGGCCGCTGACGGCGCCGATTAGATTTTTGGCGGCGTGCTGGGCGAGCGGGCCGCCTTGCAGCAAGGCGGCGACGAGTTTGCTGAGACAAGCATCGAGTTCCGCCGGTTCGACAACTTCGCTGATCAAACCAATCGCCAGCGCACGCTGGGCTGTGATTTGCTCGGCACTTTGAAAATAGCGCAGGGCGTGGCGTGGGCCGATGGCGCGTAAGACATACGGGCTGATGGCCGACGGGATGATGCCAAATTTGACTTCGGAGGTTGAGAACACCGCGTCGCTGCTGGCAATCGCCATGTCGCAAGCGGCGGTTAAGCCGGTGCCGCCGCCTAGCGCGGCCCCGTGAACCCGGGCAATGGTCGGCTTACTCAAGCTGGAGAGGGTGCGTAGCATGTCGGCAAATTTGCGTGCATCTTCAAGATTTTGTTCGTAGGTGAACTGTGCTGCGCGTTTCATCCAGTTAAGGTCAGCGCCCGCCGAAAAATGCTTGCCGCGACCGCCGAGAATGACCACGCGCACATTGGCATCGGCATCGAGTTCAGCGCAGGCCTGAGCCATTTCGGCAATCAGTTTTTCGTCGAATGCGTTGAGTACGGCGGGGCGATTCATCCAGAGTGTGGCGACCGCGCCAACACGTTCTATTTCAATGGTTTCGTACATGAAGTGACTCAGCGATTTTTGAATGTGGGTTGGCGCTTTTCGGCGAAAGCGGCCATGCCTTCTTTTTGATCTTCCAGCGCGAAGGTGGCGTAGAAAAGGCGGCGCTCGAAGAATAAGCCTTCGTTAAGTGATGACTCAAAGGCCCGATTGATGGATTCCTTAATCATCATGATGACCGGCAGCGAAAAGGCCGCAATGCTTTGCGCGGCCTTCAGCGTTTCATCCAGCAACTGATCGGCTGGAATAATACGGGCCACGAGTCCCGCACGCTCGGCTTCTTCCGCCCCCATCATGCGAGCCGTCAGACACATATCCATGGCCTTGGCTTTACCGACGGCGCGTGGAAGTCGTTGCGTTCCACCGAGACCGGGCAGGGTGCCGAGCTTGATTTCCGGTTGGCCGAATTTGGCCGTATCGGCGGCGAAAATCATGTCGCACATCATCGCCATTTCGCAGCCGCCTCCGAGCGCAAATCCTGCGATGGCCGCAATAACGGGCTTACGCGCTTTTTTAATGTGCTCCCAGCCCTGGGTGATGAAATCGGATTGGTAGGCGTGCATGTAGTCGAAATTCTTCATGGCACCAATGTCGGCACCGGCGGCGAAAACGGTGTCACTGCCGGTTAAGACGATGCAGCCGATGTTTTCATCCGCTTCAAAGCGGTCGATGGCGCTACCGATACGTGCCAGCACATCGCTGTTTAGCGCGTTCATCCTCTCAGGACGGTTGATGCGAATCAGGCCAACCTTGCCGATGATCTCTGTCAAGACAGTCTGAGTCATTGATACTCTCCAAAAAAATGGCCGTCGGGTTTTGCCGTCCGACGGCCACAATTTATTACAAAGGGATTTTTTACTGAACGATCGTCCAGTCGCCATTCTTCACTTCTAACATGCGGAAAGCCGACAGGTCGAGGCCCATGTGGTCGGTGGCCGACATGGTGTAGGTGCCGCTGGTTCCGACGAAACCTTTGGTGGCTTCGAGGGCGTCGCGCACCTTGGCCTTATCGGTTCCACCGGCGCGCTTGATGGCATCCAGTGCCAACATCAGCCCGTCGTGGGCGTAACCGCCGAAGGTCGAGGCTCCCGTTTTGTAGGCGGCTTTGTAGGCGTTTTCATAGGCGGTGACAATCGGTTTTTGCGGATCTTTGGCCGACAGTTTTTCCGGGATCAGTTGAGCAGGGGAGGGGAGACGAACGCCTTCAGATGCCGTGCCGGTCAGCTTGAGGAATTCGTCAGAAGCCACGCCATGCGACTGATAAAGCGGCAGACTGATCGCCAACTGCTTATAGTTTTTGGTGACGATGGCCGGGCCTTGACCGAGGCCGAAGACGAAAACCGCTTGAACGCCGTCGGTGTTCTTAATTTTGGTTAGCTGTGGGCTGATGTCGGTATCTTTGGGGCCGTAAGTTTCGTTGGCAACCAGCGTGATGCCGTATTTACTGGCGACGGCTTCTGATTCCTTTTTGCCGGATTGACCAAAACCAGAGGTTTCGGAGAGCAAAGCAATCTTGCTTAAACCCCGTTTCTTCATGTCCTCAAAGACTTTTTCAGCCGCCATGCGGTCTGAGTGCGGCGTTTTGAAAATGAATTTTTTTACCGGCTCGACGATGACCGCCGCACCCGCCAGCGAAACGAAGGGAATTCCGGCCTTTTCGACCAGTGGAGCCGACGACATGGTCGCGCCGGTGGTTGTTCCCCCCACGAGAATGTCCACTTTGTCATCTTCAATGAGGCGCTTGGTAAAGCCATTGGCTTTGCCGGCATCGCCCCCGTCGTCGTAATGTACGAGTTCGATCTGACGCCCCAAGACGCCCCCTTTGGCGTTGATGTCGGCGACGTAGAGTTGCAGGGTTTTTAACTCGGGATCCCCAAGGAAGGCGGCCGGGCCGGTGACTGACAGCACCGAACCGATTTTGATCGGTTCAGCGGCGATGGCCCCCAAGGCACTGAAAGCCAGTGCGGCGGTGAGAACTATTTTTTTGACGTTCTGATACATGGTTATGTCTCCTCTGTAAGTAACTTCTTAAACGCGCTCAATGATCATGGCGATTC
>CAIWVX010000310.1 GCA_903916205.1 uncultured beta proteobacterium | reverse complement strand
TCCAGTGCTTCCCCAAACATGGATAACTGAATCCAACCGACTGATTGGCCGTCTTGAAGATCTGCTACTTCGCCTCTCCCATTTTTCGGGTGATTCCGATGCCCACTTTGCTCATCTAAGTCAGCTGCGGGTTCTCTCTCTACAACTGGGAATTTTTACCGGATCAGAGCTACCTCTTTTTATCTCAGAATTATCTTCAGGTCGCCCGTTCTCTCAAACTATGTTTGAATCGTTGCATGAGTTTCGCGGGCGATCTTTGCAACTAGCGTCGCAGCTTTTTCCGGGAACCTTGGCTTTATCCGATCCGGCGTCAACAGCGGCTGTCGAACGGGTGAAGTCGACGCTTTTTGACCGCTTACCTGCTTTGCAAGATGAAATCATTGAAGCTCAGACGCACAGACAAAAATCCCGTGTTGTCATAGATAATTATCTTGAAACCGCACTGTCGGCAATTGATTCAAGCAATGAACTGTCCGACGCCATCAACCTTTTAGCTGAAAATTACGCCAAGACCCGTCTAGCTGCCGCCAGAACGCAGACCCTCATCTCGCTGGCGGGTATTGCGGCCATTCTTCTGCTGGCGGGTTTAGCCGCCTGGGTGATGACCTTCCGCTTTACCCGGCCATTAAACCGGGTGTTGAGTCACATTGAGCGCGTGTGTCATGCTCATTCGGCCATGCAGCATCCGTTTAAGGCGTCAGAAAATCGTGATGAATTCGCTCGGGTTCAGCAAGCACTTCAGTTTCTTGATGAAACGTTTAAAAACGAAGCCGCCTTGCATGAGCGTGAGCGCCTCAGTGCATTGATTCTGGCGAGTATTCCTCAGTCAATCATCGCCACCGACGGCAATGGCTTAATCACCGTCTTTAGCCCCGGAGCCGAAACGATGCTTGGTTATTCAGCCGAGGAAATCGTGGGCCGTGAAACCCCCATACGCTTTCACGATCAGGACGAAATTTGTGGTCGTGCTGAGCAATTATCAAAGCTATTCGGTGAAGTTATTGAACCAGATTTCAAGGTCTTCGCACGGCTCATTGATAAAACAAACTTGCCCGATCAACGAGAATGGACTTATCTCCGCAAAGATGAAAAGCGAATTACCGTGTTGCTGACCATGACCGGCTTGCGCAATGCGTCGGGGGCGGTGGACGGTTTCCTCGGGGTGGCGAGCGACATCACGGAACGCAAACGCTTCGAGAACCAATGGCAAGAAATCGCTCGGGAGAAAGAAAAACAAAACAATCTGCTCAACACCTTGCTGGAGACTATTCCCGTTGGCGTGTTCATGGTTGAGGTGCCATCCGGGAATTCTTTGGTAGCTAACGATGCGGCGCGTCTGTTGCTCGGTCGCGGTCTGCTTCCGGGGGTTCAGGCAGACAACCTCGCCCCGGTTTATGCGGCCTATAAAATGCCGTCGCGAATTCCCTACCCGGCCAATGAATTACCGCTGGTACTCGGAATGCAAGGAAAAGTATCTCATATTGATGACATGCTTATCATTAGCCCGGATGGCAATGAGCGCGTCCTCGAGGTCATGGGGCGTCCCGTGCGCGACAATGAGGGGCGGGTATGGGCCAGCGTCATCAGCTTTTTTGATGTTACTGGGCGCGCTCAGAGTACCGCTGAAATGACGCGCCTAGCTCATTATGACTCGCTCACTCGCTTGCCTAACCGGCGTTTGTTCCACGATCGGATGCAAATGGCCATAACCCAAGCGCGGCGTGACAAATCGCGCTTGGCCTTATTGATGATTGATCTTGATCGCTTCAAGCCGGTTAACGACACTCTCGGGCACGCCGTGGGTGATTTACTACTGAAGGCGGTGGCCGTACGTATGCAGATGTGTTTGCGCGAATCAGATACGCTGGCCCGGGTTGGCGGTGACGAATTTTTCCTTATCTTGCCAGGCGTAGTTACTGAGAACGATGCTTTTGGCGTAGCCGAGAAAATCCGCCAAGTGCTCAATGAGCCTTTTGATCTTGAAGGCGGCTACCAAGTTTCAATTGCGTGTTGCATCGGCATTTCGCTCTATCCCGAACACGGTCAGGATGAAAAAACACTCTCCAGGAAGGCCGATGAAGCCATGTATGCGGCCAAGGCCCGGGGGCGAAATTGCGTGCAAATATTTAGCGGAGCTTTGGCGAGCTACAGCACAAACAACGACATTAGCCAACATCCTTTCCTGCATCTGATCTGGCACAACTCTTATAAGTGTGGCGAACCGTCGATTGATCTGGAGCATCAGGCTCTCTTTAATCTCGCCAACAAACTGATTTCAGCCTCGATTGCGGGTGCCGATGGTGGCGAACAGGTATCAGTCGCCCTTGAAGAATTGATTGCCAGTGTGCTCAGTCATTTTGAACACGAAGAAGCCGTTCTGGAAAAACACCACTATACCGGTCTCGCCGATCATTCCTTGAAACATCAGCGGCTGATCGGACAAGCCCTAGAACTACGCCGTTTAGCGTCTAACGGCGAGCTCAGTTTAAGCGACTTGGTGGTCTTCATCGCTCAGGAAATTGTTGTCGAGCATATGTTCCATGAAGACCAAAAGCATATCGAATTTCTGCGCGAGGCGATGAAAAATACGCCTTCTGATGCCGAAAAAAATGAACTCAATCACTGAAAGCGCGGGTTCCGATCCAGCGACTCCGCTTATCTTCTGGAATGAATCCGAGCAAGCCTATCAAGCACTTTGGCATTCTGAAGCCGGCGTAACACCACCACGGCGGGTGCAGGTAGTCGATGATACGCTGACCGCAGACGCGGGGTATCGGCTGGCCTGTGAAGGCACGGCGCTACTCTGGCGGGGTGACTTCCAGAATGCACGGCAATTGCTGCAAGCGATGGCGCGACGTTTTGACAGTTCGCAGCGCAAGCCGCGTAATCAACGCCTGAAACGTTCGACTGTTTTGGCCCCGTCCGAAGCGTTTCATCGCTATCGTATGGCTCAGGCGCAACGGGCGCGAACCCTTGGAATGCTGCTCATTCCTGTGCAACAGGATCACACCATCCCGCTACGCCGCGCCCCCGATGTGCATGACGCCTGTGAAGCCGCCTACGGTCAAGCCAAGTGGCCCTATATCGTTTCTTTGCGCGAAGTGCTCGGTGTCATCAGCGCCCATGAATGGCGCAAAAAAGGGCTTGAAATACCCGAGCTAGGCGCACGTATTCATCCGCATTACGGTGTTTTTTCACCGGTGCGTGGCGAATATATTGCACTGGTTGCCGAAGCGCCGTTACCTGAAGCGCTGGCGCAACATAATCGGGCGTTCGATCTAGGTACCGGCACCGGTGTTCTCGCCGCGATTTTGGCTAAACGGGGGGTGGATACCGTCGTCGCTACCGATCTCGATGAACGCGCTTTAGTGTGCGCCCGTGCAAACGTCGAGCGACTAGGGCTGATTGGGCGCATTGACGTCAGGAAAACGCCTCTCTTTCCTGACGAAGTGGTTCCGCTGATCGTCTGTAATCCGCCTTGGTTGCCGGGGCGTCCGGCTTCGCCACTGGAACACGCCGTTTACGATCTGAATAGTCAGATGCTACGCAATTTTATCGTTGGACTGGCGGCACATTTAACACCTGGCGGAGAAGGCTGGCTGATTCTCTCCGACCTCGCTGAGCATCTCGATTTACGTACGCGTGATGAATTACTCAACCTCTTCGATAGCGGCGGCTTGAAAGTCTTGGCGCGTCATGACACCCGCCCAACCCATCCTCGTTCGTCCAATGCAGACGATCCGTTGCACATCGCACGCTCTGCCGAAGTGACCTCACTGTGGCGGCTGGCGGCAAAAGACGCATTCTAAATCGCAGTTTCAGTTCGCTTCAGGAAGAAACATCTCAAGCAAGCGGTTGAGAAATCTCTGGCCGCGTTGGGTCGGGGAGATACGCTGCGCGCTACGTTCGATTAGACCGTTTTTCTCGGCCTGTTTGAGCTGGTTTTCAATACTTCTCAGCGTCAGTGAAGTTCGCATTTCAAAAAGCGTGACGTCAAACCCTTGATTGAGCCGCAAGGCATTCATCATGAATTCGCAGGGCAGATCCTCCACGGCCACCGAAAATTCATCCTGAAGCGTTTGTCCAGCGGGAATTCTGGACAAATACTGTTTGGGTTGCTTCCAACGCATTTGACGCAACACCCGGTCATGTAAGGTGAGCTTGCTATGTGCGCCAGCGCCAATGCCTAGGTAATCGCCAAAAGTCCAGTAGTTGAGGTTGTGCCGACATTCGCGACCGGGTTGGGCAAAAGCCGAGGTTTCGTAGTGCGTGAAACCGGCCTTAGCGAGCCGGGCTTCGATGGCCTCCTGCATATCGGCACAGTGGTCTGGGTCAGGCAAGAGCGGCGGGGATGCGGCAAAAGCGGTATTGGGTTCGAGGGTCAGTTGATAGCAGGAAAGGTGCGTCGGGGAGAACGACAAGGCTTGTTCCACATCGTCGAGCGCCTGTGCCAAGGTTTGACCGGGCAGACCGTACATCAGGTCGAGGTTGAAATTGTCAAAGTACCGGGCGGCGATCGTGATCGCGGTGCGGGCCTCGGCATCATCGTGAATCCGTCCAATGGCTTTCATGTGTTGCGGGTTGACACTCTGGATGCCGAGTGAAAGGCGGTTAACGCCCGCGTCGCGGAAGGCCGCGAATTT
>CAIWVX010000309.1 GCA_903916205.1 uncultured beta proteobacterium | reverse complement strand
GGCAGCGGCACGAGCTGGACGGTCACGGTTGCGCCGAATAGCGGTGTGGCGAGCGGCAACATCACCTTGGATCTGAGGGAAAATGCTGTGACCGATCTGGCAGGTAACGGCAATGCCCAATCCAGTCAGAATGATCAGGCCATCGACACGCAAGCACCGAGCTACACCGCTACGATCAGCGGCGCTGAGGATAATTACGGCGCGTCTATGGGCACTATTGGTTCTGGCGGTACGACCGATGACCTCACTTTGGGTCTCAGTGGAACGCTTACTAGCGCGTTCGTTACCGGTGATCATGTGTACATTTATGATGGTGGCACCTTCCTCGGCGAAGCCACCGCCTCCGGTACCAGTTGGACGTATACCACGTCAGCGCTCGCTCACAGCAGCGGTTCGGGGACAGCGCACCACTTCACCGCGAAGGTTTTAGATAGCCTTTTAAACGCGACTGCGGCAAGCGCTAGCTATGAGGTAAACGTTACGACCCCAGCGCCCCCGGCTTTGACGAGTTCGCTGGCTAACGTAACTAACTTAGACGTTCGTTCCGATCTGGTTTTTAGCGTCGGCGAGTCGGTAAGTGTAGGTAGCGGCAACATAACGATTAGCGACTTAGGCGGCAACGGTTATCAGGGAGAGGCTAGCGACCATACCCAGACGATGAGCGTCACTGAGGCGTTAAGTGCGGGGTTGTTGAGTATTGAGGGCCCGAATGCCGCCCACGCCGACACCAAAATCATCATCAATCCACTGTGGGATCTCGATCTTTCATCCAATTACAGCGTCTCGATTGATGCCGGTGCTTTTGTCAGTGCCGCTTCGGGGCTGAATTCAAACGCCTTTACCGCCTCATTTAGCACTGTCACTCCGGGAGTGCATGGCTCCGGCACGGTATCCTCTGAAGCGATGGCTTCGAAGATCATGGATCACACCTCGGGCTTATTGGTCAATAGTCAAAAATGGATGAATATTCAAGACTTAGGCACGATAAACAGCTCTACACCGACACTCGTCTCGTTAGGTGATCTGTCAGCCGGCGCCTATGTAATGGTGATGAAGAACGATGCCGAGCAACCCGGCGGCGACCCTGCCACCGGTGGCGATGATACCGCAGGCATTTGGGTTAATATAACCAATGTTGCGGTGCGCAATTTTGGAACAAATGATCTCTTGTACTTAGACGGTCAGGCTAATAACACGACGATTCAGAGAATTGACCCTGAGTTTCTGATGATAGTGGATCCGAATGGTAACATTGACCAAGACACCGGGCTGGGCCAACACGGGCTATATACGGACCTCGGCGATATTGGCATCTGGAATGCGTTTACTTTTCCGGGGAACGGTGGCCGATCAGTGTTGAATTTCAGTCTTGAGGGGGTGACTGAAACATATCAGTCCTGCTCAATCGTTTCCGAATTGCAAGCGGCCCTTAACGCACCTAATTGGAACCCTGTGATTATGGGTTAGTTTTTCAGGGCACAACACGTTGCACACCCTTGTCTATGAAGATTATGCTGCTCCGCTGGTTTTCGTCGAATAAAAAAATAGAAAAATTTGATAAATGAACTGAATTCCGGGGCAAGCCCGGAATGATGGAACATTAAAGGGTTAGCGATAGAGCCGAACAAATTTACCGTGAGCCACCGGCATAAACAACCCGACGACCCCAGCGTTCAGTTGCGGGGTGGCGAGCGGCGAATGCAGCGCATGGTTTGCCCTGATGACTTAATCGGACGAACGGCCAGTGAGATGAATAGCGGGCCATAGAATATCGGCTGGCGGCATGATCAATTCGGCACCTCAATTTGAATCACGCCCCTAGTGCGACCTTGAAGTTTGTCGAAGGCGCATTTCGCGATATACTCATTGACCGTTCATCGCACTGATTAAAGCTGGCCGTGAGTCGGCTTTTTTAATGTGTGATGCATTGACAATCTCAGTTTGATACTGTTTGTGAGGATTCGAGCGTGATGGATTCGGCTTTACCAGAGAGACAAGGGCTTTATGATCCGGCCAACGAGCATGATGCGTGTGGTGTCGGTTTTGTAGCGCACATCAAGGGCATTAAAAGCCATTCGATCATCGAACAGGGGTTGCAGATTCTTAAGAATCTGGATCATCGAGGGGCGGTCGGCGCTGACCCGCTGATGGGTGACGGAGCCGGTATTTTGATTCAGATCCCCGACGCTTTCTTCCGTACGGTAATGGCTGAGCAGGCCATTGAGTTGCCGCGTCCGGGAGATTATGGTGTCGGCATGGTTTTTCTGCCGAAGGAGTCGGCTTCACGGTTGGCTTGTCAGGAAGAAATCGAACGGGCCGTTCGTGCTGAGGGGCAAGTTGTTCTCGGTTGGCGTGATGTGCCGATTGATCATGAATTGCCGATGTCGCCGACGGTGCGTTCGCGTGAGCCGATCATCCGCCAGATATTTATTGGCCGAGGCACGGATATCATGGTGACTGACGCGCTGGAGCGCAAGTTATACGTGATTCGCCGCCGTGCAGCTAACGCCATTCGGGCGCTCGGGCTGAAGCACAGTAAAGAATTTTATCAGCCGTCCATGTCGGCGCGGACGGTGGTCTACAAGGGACTGTTGTTGGCTGATCAGGTTGGCGAGTATTACACCGACCTTAAAGATCCGCGTTGTATCTCGGCTCTGGCGCTGGTGCACCAACGCTTTTCAACCAATACCTTCCCGACTTGGCAACTGGCGCATCCGTTCCGCATGATTGCCCACAACGGTGAAATCAATACCTTGCGCGGCAATTACAACTGGATGCGGGCGCGTGAAAAAGGGACGTCCTCGCCGCTGCTCGGTGCCGATCTGGACAAAATTTGGCCGTTGATTTATGCCAATCAGTCCGATTCGGCGTCGTTTGACAATGCGCTTGAATTGCTGGTGATGGGCGGTTATTCGCTGGCACATGCGATGATGATGTTGATTCCCGAAGCTTGGGAATCGCATACGCTGATGGATGATAAACGCCGCGCTTTTTACGAGTATCACGCGGCCATGATGGAACCTTGGGATGGCCCGGCGGCCGTCGCTTTTACCGATGGTCGTCAGATCGGTGCCACGCTTGATCGTAACGGTCTGCGTCCGGCACGTTATCTGGTCACTGACGACGATTTTGTGGTGATGTCATCCGAGTCGGGTGTGCTGCCGATCCCCGACGAAAAGATCGTCAAAAAATGGCGTTTGCAACCGGGCAAAATGTTCCTGATTGATCTTGATCAGGGGCGCATTATTGATGATCTTGAACTCAAGGAAAACCTCTCACGCCAAAAGCCCTATCGGGATTGGGTGGCACGCATCAACATCAAATTAGACGGTCTTGAAACGCCTGCCAATGCAGCCGCTCCGCTGTGTTCTGCCTCGCTGCTTGATCGTCAACAGGCCTTTGGTTACAGCCAAGAAGACAT
>CAIWVX010000308.1 GCA_903916205.1 uncultured beta proteobacterium | reverse complement strand
CGTAGCTCTGGCGGCCAAATTCAAGGACGCCGATTCCAGCAAAAGCGGCGCGTCGTACTGAAAAATAACGGGAGAAACACCGATGCTGACATTAAAAGACACGACGCTGCTACGTAGCGCCTGCTACATCGACGGTGCCTGGGTCGGCGCCGACAACGGCGAAACCTTGGTGGTGACTAATCCAGCAACCGGGCTGGCAATTGGCCGCGTGCCACTGTGCGGCGAGGCCGAAACCAAACGCGCCATCTTGGCCGCCGACAAGGCGCTCAAAACTTGGCGTCAAACCACCGCCGTTGAGCGTAGCCGCATCCTGCGCCGCTGGTTCGATCTAATGCTCGCCAACCAAGACGACCTAGCCGCGCTGATGACCGCCGAACAAGGCAAGCCACTGGCCGAATCACGCGGTGAAATAGCCTATGCAGCCTCCTTCGTCGAGTGGTTCGCCGAAGAAGCCAAACGCGCCTACGGCGAAGTCATCCCGTCGCCGTTCAGTGATCGCCAGATCATCGTGGTCAAAGAACCCGTTGGCGTCTGCGCCGCAATCACGCCGTGGAATTTCCCGTCGGCGATGATCACGCGCAAGGTCGCCCCGGCGCTAGCGGCGGGCTGCACCATCCTCCTCAAACCCGCCGAACAAACGCCATTATCCGCGCTAGCGCTGGCCGAACTGGCCGAGTGCGCCGGTGTTCCCGCCGGGGTTTTCAGCGTCGTCACCGGTCATGCCGTCGCCATTGGTGGCGTCATGACGGCCAGCCCGATTGTGCGCAAGCTAACCTTTACCGGCTCAACACCCATCGGCCAACGGCTGATGCAGCAATGCGCGGGCAGCGTTAAAAAAATGTCGCTCGAACTCGGCGGCAACGCCCCCTTCATCGTCTTTGACGACGCCGATCTCGATGCCGCAATCGCCGGGGCCATCGCCTCCAAATATCGCAACGCCGGGCAAACCTGCGTTTGCAGCAATCGCTTTCTGATTCAGGACGGCATTTATGACGAATTCGCCAGCCGACTCACCATCGCCGTCGCCGCACTCAAGGTGGGCAATGGCGCGGAGGAAGGCGTCACCCAAGGCCCGCTGATCGACGAAAAAGCCATCGCCAAGGTCGAGCATCTGGTTCAAGACGCCGTTGCCCAAGGCGCCCGCATCGTCTGTGGCGGGCAGCGTCACGCGCTCGGCGGCACGTGGTTCCAGCCCACCATTTTGTGCGACGTGACCCCAACAATGGCCGTCGCCAAAGAAGAAATTTTCGGCCCGGTCGCCCCACTCTTCCGCTTCAAGACGGAAGAGCAAGCACTGCAAATGGCCAACGATACCGAATTTGGCCTAGCCGCCTATTTTTATTCAAAGGATCACCGCCGCGTCTGGCGGGTTTCGCGTGCGCTTGAATACGGCATGGTCGGCATCAACACCGGCGCCATCTCAACCGAAGTCGCCCCCTTCGGCGGCGTCAAGAGCTCCGGCATTGGCCGCGAAGGCTCACGGCACGGCCTCGACGAGTACATGGAAATCAAATATCTGGCGCTGGCCGGGCTGTAAGTCGAGCCGCCTAGCCGCCTGTCGGGCTTGATGGGTCGAAGCGAAAAATGTGGGAGACGAGCGCAGTTTTTCACGGATTTCAAGCGAATAGTTATTCTATTCGCGCCGAAGT
>CAIWVX010000307.1 GCA_903916205.1 uncultured beta proteobacterium | reverse complement strand
TTGCCGACCTGCGGGCCGACGAATTCGACTCGGCGCAATCCGGCACCGGGGGCTTCAGCATCCAGAACGGCCATGACGGATTCGCCGATTTTGGCCGAGTTTTGTTCTGCTTTGAGCGGCAAGCGAATCATGACATCGCGGCTTGAACCGAAGTTCTGCACCGTAATATCGGTATAACCGGCTTTGCTTAACCCTTCGCGAATCTGTTCGAGGTTAGCGGCTTGGGCATAGTTAACTTCGATCAGCGTTCCGCCGGTAAATTCAACCGAAAGATGCAGCCCTCGGCTAAAGAGAAAGAATACGGCGAAGAGGAAGGTCAGGAGCGAAATGACGTTGAATACCAAGGCATGACGCATGAACGGAAGGTCTTTTTTGATGCGGAAAAATTCCATATTTTTTCGTCCTTATTTGGCCGTGAGCACTTTATTGCCCGGCTTCCAGATTTGGCCAATCGCCAGTGATTCGAGCTTGCGGCGACGTCCATAAATTAGATTGATCAAGGCCCGCGAAACAACGACGGCAGAGAATAGCGAGGTCAGAATGCCTAGGCAGTGAACGACGGCAAAACCACGGACAGGCCCTGAGCCGAAGATGAGCAGCGCCACACCGGCAATCAGGGTGGTGATGTTTGAATCAATAATGGTGCCGAAGGCGCGTTCATAGCCGGTGTTAATGGCCGCTTGCGGCGTTGCGCCATGGCGTAATTCCTCACGGATGCGCTCGTTAATCAGCACGTTCGAGTCGATGGCCATGCCCAATGCCAGCGCGATAGCGGCGATGCCCGGCAGGGTCAACGTGGCTTGCAGCATCGAGAGCAGGGCAATGAGGAACAGCAAGTTAGAGGCCAAAGCCAGCACTGAAACCAGACCGAATAATACGTAGTAAAAAATCATGAAGGCGGCAATCGCGGCAAAGCCCCACAGCGTTGAGAGGAATCCCTTTTGGATATTTTCTGCCCCAAGACTTGGCCCGATGGTGCGCTCTTCGATAATATCCATCGGCGCGGCCAGCGATCCGGCACGCAATAGCAGCGCCGTGTCATTGGCTTCCATGGTGCTCATGCTGCCGGAAATCTGCACCCGTCCACCGCCAATTTCGGTGCGGATGACCGGTGCCGTAATGACTTCACCCTTGCCTTTTTCGATCAGCAAAATAGCCATGCGTTTACCGACATTTTCTCGCGTTATTTCTTTGAAAATACGCGAACCGGCTGAGTCTAAGTTGAGGTGTACGGCGGCTTCCTGCGTTTGGTTGTCAAAGCCGGGCTGGGCATCGGTCAGCCGGTCGCCGGTCAGCACGACTTGCTTTTTAACCAGCAGCGGACGGCCACCGCGTTCGGTAAACAGTTCGGTGCCGAAGGGGACTTGACCCGCTTGCGCGGCTTCAAGCGCACCGGGGGAATCGTCAACCATGCGAATTTCCAGTGTCGCCGTGCGGCCAAGAATGTCTTTGGCTTTGGCCGTATCCTGAACGCCCGGCAACTGCACGACAATGCGGTCAGCGCCTTGCTGGGCAATAATCGGCTCGGCCACGCCGAGTTCGTTGATGCGGTTATGCAGGGTTCCCATGTTCTGCTTGATGGCAAATTCCTGAATGCGCAGCATGGCCGCAGGCTTCAGCGTAGCCAGCAGTTTCAGGTCGCTACCCTCGCCTTGATCGGCCAGTTGCAGATCGGCTTGATTGTCTTCAAGCGTGAGACGGGCCTTGCCGCGTGTGGCTTCATCGCGGAAGCGGATAACGATGCGGTCGCCTTCACGGTTGATGCCGCCGTGACGGATATTTTTGTCGCGCATCAAGCTACGCAAATCAGCGCTGATGGAATCAAGACGTTTGGTCAGCGCGCCTTTCATGTCGACTTGGAGCAAAAAATGAACGCCGCCACGCAAATCGAGACCAAGATACATCGGTAGCGCGTGCATATTGGTCAGCCATTGCGGCGAGCTGGAGAGAAGGTTCAGGGCGACGACAAATTGCGGGTCGCTGGCCTCCGGGTTGAACTGTTTTTCGAGCAGATCTTTAGCATTGAGCTGGGAATCGGTGTCTTTTAAACGAACCTTGACGCCGTTGGTGTCAAGGAAGGTTCCATCCGTCTCGACTTGCGCAGCCTTGAGGGTGGCTTCAACCCGTTCAAGTGTTTTTATATCCACCTTGAGCGTCGCTTTGGCGCTGGAAACTTGAACCGCCGGTGATTCTCCAAAAAAATTGGGGAGGGTATAGATGAAGCCGATCACCAAGGCCAAGGCGACAAGGGCGTATTTCCAGAGAGGGTAGCGGTTCATAGGGCAAGCCAAGAGGGAAAAATAAGCGAGAAACGCTCTGAAGAAAGGCGCGTGA
>CAIWVX010000306.1 GCA_903916205.1 uncultured beta proteobacterium | reverse complement strand
GGTGTTGGCGTTGTTGCCGTCGGCGTACCCGCAGGCGGTCTGGAAAATCCGCTGGCGCAGTAGATCGGCCAACGAGTGATCAATGTACGAGGCGTGGCGCGTGTCGTAAATCGCACTTACCAAGCGGGGAATCAGGCCAACGCGCAGGTCTGTCCCGCGTAGCCGCAGAGCACCAAAATCGGAGGATATCTCGCCACCACCAAAGTCGGCCCGGACCGTAAATCCGGCACTGGAGGGAAAACGAAGCTGGGTTGGGATAAAATTGTCCATGGGCGATCTCATTTAGGCTTCTTACGAAGCGTTATTTACGTAACTCGAACTATATCAATAGGTTAAACGATACTTGCCCGCTTTTGTGAAAAATTCGGACTCAATCAACCCACTATAAATCACATAGACCCAACACAACGCACACACTGCGCCAGCGCTTTTATGAGAAACTGTTGAGGTCAAAATTCCCGCGTAACACGGGAATGAACACCACCAAGACCCTGTCTATCGTTAAGAATTTGCTCGTGCGTTATGCACTCGATGTCTTTTGGCCCAATGGAGAATCGTCATGTTGAAAAAACTTCTTTCGCCAGCGCTGCTTGTCGCTTTGTTAATCACCCATATCAGCCTGCCCGCTCGTGCCGATGAGGCCAGTGTTAAAAAGGCCATTGAAGCCAAAATTGGCAGCAAAGTGACCAGTGTCAATAAAACCACTTATCTTGGCCTTTACGAGATTTATACCGACGGACAGATTCTTTACACCGACGAAAAAATATCGACCATCCTTCTCGGCACCTTGGTCGACGGCAAAACAATGAAAAACGTGACCGACGAACGAATCCAAAAACTGACGTCGATTAAGTTTTCAGACTTGCCGATTGATTTGGCAATTAAGCAGGTTCGCGGTGACGGAAAACGTGTTCTGGCGAGTTTTGAGGATCCCAATTGCGGTTATTGCAAGAAATTAGCCAAAGAGATAAGCAAGCTCGATAACGTCACAATTTATACTTTCCTGCTGCCCATTCTTTCTCCGGATTCATTGGAAAAATCAAACCAGATCTGGTGTTCAGCCGACAAGGCAAAAGCTTGGAATGATTGGATGCAAGAGGGCAAAGCGCCATCCGGTAAGGGCGATTGCGATACCAGCGCCGTCACCAAGACCATTGAGCTGGCTCGCCGTTTAGTCATCAACGGTACGCCGACACTGTTCTTTACCGACGGAGAGCGCGTCCCCGGTGCCGTGCCTCTAGCGAAAATCGAACAGAAATTTACCGCAACCTACGGAAAATAAATCGGCGAATCGTCGCTTTTGGGTCAGGCGCTAACGGGGTGCCGTTATTATTACGCCCGCCTCACTCACTATCGCGTCGAGCCGTATGTCATGTGCTTCGGGGTGAACCGAGGCGACGTGCGCTTGTTCAAAACCGACGCCGATCGCCAGCGGTTTGGGTTTGAGCGAGGCGAGAGTGCGATCAAAAAATCCGCCGCCGTAACCCAGACGATAGCCCGCGCGGTCAAAGGCATTAACCGGGATCAATAAGGCGTCAGGGAGGATGAATTGACCGTCTGCCGGGGTGGGGATGCCAAAGCGGTCGGAGCGCATCGCGCTTGCTGTTGTCCATTGACGAAAAACGAGAGGCTGTCCGAGACCTTGTACAACCGGTAATAGCGCAGAAAAGCCGCTGGCATTGCCGTTAATCCACTTTTGCATCAAGGGTCGCAGATCCGGCTCGTTATTAACGGGCCAGCAAAAGCCGACACGCTGGCTGGATAGCCGTGGAAAGTGAGTGCTAATTAAGGTGCAAATTTTCGCCGAAAGCTCGGCGCACTCCTTGGCGGTGAGCGTTAAACGACGTTCGATATGGCTCTGACGCAAGCTGCGGCGGTAATTCAGCCGAGCTTCTGGACTCGCTTCGAGACTCGTTTCCGGCGTCAAATCTGTGTTCATGTGGTATGCTGAAAGGCTGTGTTTTCAGGGTTCCCAGCTTATCATGAAGTTTTATCATTCTGTATTTATCCTCACCTCATGGCTGTTCATTACGCACGCGACAGCCACGCCGATGGGGGGCGATGATCGTTTTCTGGCCGCTCGTGATGCCGTTCGCGCCGGTGATCGCATCAGGTTTGAACGCCTGACAAACGAACTTCAGGGGCACGATCTGCTGGCCTATATTGAGTATTGGCGGGTTTTTCTTGATCTGTCGACGGTGGATTCGAGCACCGTCAAAGCTTACCTAGCACGTTACGAAAACAGCTATCTGGCTGAAAAACTTCGCAGTGACTGGCTAAAGCATCTGGCTAAGCAACAACAATGGACTGAGTTTGACGCCGAATTTCCGTCGATGGCGCAGCCCGATCAAGAGCTTTCTTGCTATGCCTTGCAGAGTCGGCGTTTGCGCGATGACAACTCGATGCTTGATGCCGCCATGCCGCTTTGGATGACTTTAATTGAACCGCCGGAAGCCTGTTATTCGGTACTCGAATCCTTGGTTTTAGAAAAACGCGTTTTGGTCGATGGCATCTGGGCGCGTATTCGTCGCCAGTTCGAAGCCAATAAACTGACGGCGGCCCGTTACAGCATGAATTATCTTCCCCTAAGCCAGATACCTGACACCAAGGTGATCGCCGCCGTAGTTGATAGGCCCTTAATCTGGCTGTCCAACTTACCGGCCAATTTTTCCAACAGCCGGATGAACCGTGAGTTGGCGACTCTGGCGATTAGTCGCATTGCTCGCAATGATGCGCAAGTGGCGGCCGAACAGATGCGCCGGATAGAAAACAAATTGCAGGTCGAAGAAAAAGGCTGGGCTTGGAGTCAGATCGGCTGGCAGGCCGCGCAACGCCATATGAGTGAATCCCTGGAGTGGTATCGCAAAGCTGGAGAGGTGCCGCTGTCGGATGAAGTGGCGCAGTGGAAGGCGCGTGCCGCCTTGCGCGCCCATGACTGGGGTGTGGTGCGTTCGACGATTGAGAAAATGCCCACTGCACTGGCGGAACAAGTGGTCTGGAAGTATTGGCTAGGGCGTGCGTACCGGGTGGGTGGGCGCTTAGAGGAGGCCAATGCGCTGTTTTCAAAAATCGCCGGACAAGCCAATTTTTATAGTAATTTGGCCGATGAAGAACTCGGCAAATCGATTTCTTCACCACCTAAAGCCGCGCCCCCAACCCGCGAAGAAATCATACACGTCGCCAGCAATCGAAGTTTGCAGCGCAGTTTGGCCTTGTATCGGCTGAATATGCGTAAAGAAGGCGTCAGTGAATGGAACTGGGCGCTACGCGGAATGAGTGATCGTGAATTGCTCGCCGCATCGGGCGTTGCCCAGCGCGCCGGCATTTTTGATCGTGCCATCGCCGCCGCAGATCGTACCCAATCCGAACATGATTATTCGTTGCGTTACCTCTCGCCTTACAGTGAGCAAGTCCGCCCGGCGGCCAGGAAGCAGTCACTCGATGAGGCTTGGGTTTATGGCCTGATGCGTCAGGAAAGCCGTTTTGTCACCCAAGCTAAATCAAGCGTTGGTGCGTCGGGATTGATGCAATTGATGCCGGCTACCGCGCGTTGGGTCGCCAATAAAATAGGACTCAAGGGTTTTCATCAGGGACAAGTCAATAACACCGAAATCAACGTACTGCTGGGAACGACTTACATGCGACTGGTGATGGAAAGCCTCGATAATCATCCGGTACTGGCTTCAGCCGCCTATAACGCGGGGCCGGGTCGGGCCCGCAAGTGGCGTGCCGACATTCCGCTGGAAGGCGCAATTTATGCCGAGACCATTCCCTTCAGCGAAACTCGCGATTACGTCAAGAAAGTTATGAGTAATTCGATTTATTACGCCACCTTGTTTGATGGTAAATCGCATTCAATCAAGCATCGGCTGGGAGTGGTCAGCGCGCGGACAGAAGCCGAGGCAAAGCCTGAAGAATTGCCGTAGAATTCCCTTCCTGCGATTTTTCCCTGATCGGGGCGTGTGATGAACCCAAAGAACGTACTGTTAATCGGCGGAAGTGGTTTTGTTGGTCGCTGGATTGCCAACCGGCTTTACGCACGCGGCATTCGTGTAACGATCCCGACACGCCACCGTGATCGTGCCAAGTCACTTATTCTGCTACCGAACGTCAATCTAGTCGAAGCCAACATCCACGACACGGAGGTTTTGACCTTTGTGATGCGCGGTGTGGATGCAGTGATCAATCTGGTTGGCATTCTGCACGACAAAGAATCCCGCGCACCTTACGGCAAAAACTTTGCAGCGACTCACGTTGAGTTGCCAAGAAAAATTGTGGCGTCAATGCAGCAGGCCGGTGTGCGCCGTCTGGTGCATATGAGTGCGCTGCGAGCCAACGCGGACGCCCCTTCGGCCTATTTACGCTCGAAGGCCGCCGGTGAGGCTTTGGTGCTGGAGGCCAGTAAAGACCTTGAGATCACCGTATTTCGTCCTTCTGTTATTTTTGGGCAAGGCGATTCCTTCCTGACCACCTTTTCCTGTTTGCTCAGACTCTTTCCGGTGCTGCCGATGGGCGCTACCGAAGCCCGCTTTCAACCGGTTTATGTCGGCGACGTGGCCGATGCCTTTGTTGACTCCCTGAGCAATTCAGCCACCTTGGGTCAAGTCTACGAATTGTGCGGTCCGCAAGACTATACCTTGCGCGAGTTGATTAACTATACCGGCGAGCTGATCGGACGGCGGCGACCCGTCATTGCGCTGCCCAATGCCTTGGCTTATTTGCAAGCCATTTTTTTGAGTTGGCTGCCCAATCCGCCAATGTCGCCGGATAATTTGCGCTCAATGCAACTTGACAGCATTACCGACGGTCAACGCAACTACCCCGGCTGGCAGCCTCAGCCACTTGAAGCGATGGCCCCTACTTATCTTTCTGCTGTAAAATTGCGCCAGCGTCTCGATGGCTATCGCCTTCGTGCCGGACGCTGATAACCCCCGGAGACTCTTGTTATGTTGAAGCTTGTCATAGGTGATCGCAATTATTCATCCTGGAGTTTGCGGCCCTGGCTTGCAATTAAGCAGGTCGGCTTACCCTTTGAAGAAATCTATATTCGGTTGCGTGACTCAAAGACGCGTTCGGAAATTTACAAGTACTCTCCCTCAGGCAAGGTGCCTTGCTTGATTGACGGTGATATTACGGTATGGGATTCATTGGCGATTTGCGAATATCTGGCTGAAATCGAACCCTCGTTGTGGCCGTCTGACCGCGCGGCGCGGGCTGAAGCGCGTGCCATCTGCGCTGAAATGCACTCCGGTTTTGGCGGTTTCCGTCACAGTATGCCGATGGAAATTCACGCGTCAAAACCGTTTGACGGTCGAACGGCTGAAGCGGCGGCAGATATTGCCCGGATTATTGCCATCTGGGAAAGCTGCCGTTGTCGTTTTGCTGAGAGCGGCCCCTTCCTGTTCGGTCGTTTTTCAATCGCGGATGCCATGTTTTCACCGGTTGTCTGGCGTTTTCTGACCTACGCGGTGGAGCTTCCTCCTGCCTCAAAGGCGTGGGTCGAAACGATGTGCGCCCTCCCCGCTATGGAATACTGGCGGGCTGGCGCATTGGCTGAAAAAGGCGAGTAACGCCCCCCGCTGTCGCGGCCATGCAAATTTATACGGTAGGTGGTGCGGTTCGCGACGAATTGCTTGGCTTATCGGTACGTGACCGGGACTACGTGGTCGTTGGCGGGTCGCCGGAAACCATGCTGTCTAATGGCTTCCGCCAAATCGGGAAAGATTTTCCGGTCTTTCTTCACCCACAGACGCACGAGGAATACGCTTTGGCGCGTACCGAGCGCAAGGTCAGCCACGGTTATACCGGCTTTTCCTTTCACGCTGCCGCCGATGTCACCTTGGAAGACGACTTGGCGCGTCGTGATCTCACCATTAATGCCATTGCGCGAGCCAACGACGGCACACTGATCGACCCGTTTGGCGGCGTTGCTGATCTTCAGGCGCGAGTGCTACGTCACGTCGGCCCAGCGTTCATCGAAGACCCGGTGCGAATTTTGCGCGTGGCGCGTTTTGCCGCCCGCTTCAGCGAATTTACCGTAGCGCCCGAAACGCTCAATTTAATGCGCGAGATGGTCACCAAGGGCGAAGTTGATTTTCTTGTGGCTGAACGTGTCTGGCAAGAATTGGCTAAAGGTTTGATGGAAGACAAACCTTCTCGGATGATCTGGGTGCTGCGCGAAAGCGGCGCATTGGATCGACTGCTGCCTGAACTGGCGCGGCTGTTCGGTGTGCCGCAACGCGCCGATTACCACCCGGAAGTCGATACCGGCGTACACGTCATGATGGCGCTCGATTATGCAGCACAATGCAATTACGCCTTGCCGGTTCGTTTTTCTGTGCTGCTGCACGATCTTGGCAAAGGACTGACGGCTCAGTCGGATCTGCCACGCCATCCCGGCCACGAAGGGCGAAGTGTCAAACTGGTCGATGACCTCTGTGCGCGTCTAAAAACGCCAACCGATTGCCGTGACCTAGCTCTACTGGTGGCGCGCTTTCATGGCGACATTCGTCGTGGTCGTGAACTGCGGGCCAGCACGGTGGTTCGACTACTTGAAAATGCCGACGCGCTGCGCCGCCCCAAGCGCTTCGCACAACTGCTTGAAGCCTGTGCCTGCGATTTTCATGGCCGTTTAGGGTGGGAAACAAAAATACAGCCTGACCCCGATTTATTCGTGCGCGCCCTAGCGGCGGCACAGAGCGTCGATGCGGCAGAAATTGCTCGCTGTTGTGTCGATTCTACACAGATTCCCGAGCGCCTACACGCCGCTCGAGTCGATGCCGTCAAACAGATCTTGACGTAATGGGAATAAGCAAACGAGCCGAGAATTGTTCGACCGTCTCTGGATCACGCCAAAATATTAACGCTATTACCCATATGAGATGGGCCGTTGGTCACCGGTTGAGGCAGCGCTTGAATCAATTGCAAAGCCGCTTGAGATTCGATATCAAGTGCTTTTTTTAAGACCTCTATAGCCACGGCATCGCC
>CAIWVX010000305.1 GCA_903916205.1 uncultured beta proteobacterium | reverse complement strand
TTCGTTGTCATCAATCGTGATCCACAGCGAACCATCCTCGGCCAGCAACCGCCGAATAATCTCCAATCGATCCCGCATCAACGACAGCCAAATAGAATGCTCAACCCCATCGTCGTAATGAGTAAAAGCACTGCCCGTGTTGTACGGCGGGTCGATGAATACGCACTTCTCCTTGCCCGTGTATTCCTGTTCCAAGGCCTTCAATGCCAGCAGGTTGTCGCCGAAGATCAGCTGATTATCGAAAAAATCGGCACTGGTAACACGGTGCTTGGCGTGATAGCTCATCGAAGAATCGCCCAACAAAATGCGCGGCTCCAGCTTCGGCCGAACATCCTTGCCGATCCATGTCAGTTCGAGTTTTTGTTTGCTCATAAAATTGCTACGCCGTTTTCCAGTCAAACAACAACCATTTGAATTGTATCTATTATTTTAAATATGCCGTTTTTGAATCAAGTAAAAAGCCCTAGACCCAGTAAGGCAGGTATTCAGTTATTTTTTTGGGGAGTAAACGATCATACTATGACACGCGTTTTTCAGTGCGACCGCGCTCTGATCTTGTCAGCTTTTCGTTGACGGCAGCACTCAATTTGGTATGGCAAGCGCGCTCAAATTGTGTCGGCGAGAGGTCGTTGAGGTTTGAGTGCACCGTGGCACTAAGGCTAGCTCGGCTTCAGCTAGAAAAACCCCTGTAGAATCCGCTTCCTATGACTACTGTTAAAACCAACCTGCCGACTGACGTCACTCAACCTCTTTTTTCCTACCGAAAATATTGGGCCAAGCGCTTTGGTGTTGCGCCCTTTTTGCCGATGTCGCGTGCCGAAATGGACGTGCTGGGCTGGGATTCCTGCGACATCATTCTGGTTTCTGGCGATGCCTATGTCGATCATCCGAGTTTTGGCGTGGCGCTGGTTGGGCGTCTGCTTGAGGCTCAGGGTTTTCGTGTCGGTATTATCTGTCAGCCCGATTGGCTGTCGGCCAAGAGCTTCAAAACGCTGGGCCAACCTAATCTGTTTTTTGGGGTGACGGCGGGCAATATGGATTCAATGGTCAATCGCTATACGTCAGACCGAAAAATTCGCTCGGATGATGCCTATACGCCGAATGCCGAAGCCAACAAACGACCTGATCGGGCCGTGGTGGTTTATGCCCAACGCTGTCGCGAAGCCTATCCGCAGACCAAGGTGGTGATCGGTTCGATCGAGGCCAGTCTGCGCCGTATCGCCCATTACGATTACTGGTCCGATACCGTGCGCCGTTCGGTGTTACCCGATTCCAAGGCCGATCTGCTGATCTTCGGTAATGCCGAGCGCGCCATTGTGGCGCTGGCGCATCGGCTGGCGGCGGGGGAAGCGATGTCTTCAATTCGTGATTTGCGTGGTACGGCCTTCATGGTGCCGCGTGGCTGGTTGCCGAGCGGCGAATGGTCGGAGCTGGACTCAACCCGTGTCGATACCCCGGGGCCGTTGATTCGCCATGCCGATCCGTATGCCGTGGCGGTGGAGGAGGGCGCTTGTACGGCGAAATCCTCCGCCAGTGAAGCGTCGCTCAAAGTGATCCAATTGCAGTCGCACACGCGGATGCCGAGGCTGGATCGTTCACGCACGGCCATTCGCTTGCCCTCTTACGAGCAGGTCAAGGAAGATCCGGTGCTCTATGCGCACACCTCGCGAATCTTTCATCTTGAGTCGAATCCGGGTAATGCTCGGGCGCTGATTCAGGCGCATGGCGAGCGCGATGTGTGGCTCAATCCGCCGCCGATTCCGCTGACCACGCCAGAAATGGACGGCGTTTTTGCCTTGCCTTACCAGCGTCAGCCGCATCCGTCTTATGGGGACGCCAAGATTCCGGCTTTTGAGATGATCCGCTTCTCGATCAACATCATGCGCGGCTGTTTTGGTGGCTGCACCTTTTGTTCGATTACCGAGCATGAAGGACGCCTCATTCAGAGCCGTTCGGAAGACTCAATCTTGCAAGAAATCGAAAATATTCGCGATAAGACGCCGGGTTTCACCGGCACCATTTCCGATCTCGGCGGGCCTACCGCCAATATGTACCGGTTAGCTTGCAAGGCGCGCAAAATTGAGGCGGCGTGCCGACGTCTCTCGTGCGTCTTCCCCGGAATTTGCGAGAACCTTAATACCGACCATGCGCCGCTCATCCAGCTTTACCGCAAAGCCCGAGCAATCAAGGGGATCAAGCGAGTTCTAATCAGCTCCGGCCTGCGTTACGATCTGGCCGTGCGTTCGCCAGAATATGTCAAAGAACTGGTGACGCATCATGTTGGCGGATACCTCAAAATCGCCCCGGAACACACCGAAGAACGACCACTGGCGCACATGATGAAGCCGGGCATCGGGTCTTATGACAGTTTCAAAGCGCTGTTCGAGAAGTTTTCAAAGGAAGCGGGCAAGGAGCAGTATTTGATCCCGTACTTCATCGCCGCGCATCCGGGAACCCGTGATCTTGATATGCTGAATCTGGCCTTGTGGCTGAAGGCCAATAACTTCCGCCTCGATCAGGTGCAGACTTTCCTGCCGACGCCGATGGCCATTGCCACCGCGATGTATCACACGCAACGCAACCCGCTGCAAAAAGTTTCGTATCAATCGGCGCGAGTCGAAATCAGTCGCGGCGGTCGGCAACGCAAGCTGCACAAGGCTTTTTTACGTTATCACGATCCCGAAAACTGGCCCTTGCTGCGCGACGCGCTCAAGGCAATGGGGCGTGCCGATTTGATTGGCAATGGCAAAAAACATTTGATACCCAGCTTTCAACCGGCAGGTACCGGGCTGCGCCACCGTGAAACGCATGGGGTGGCGAAAGCCAGTGGTGCAAAAATGCGAACCACCCAAGCCCCACGGACATCGCGAGGCGCTAAGTAAAGTAAAGGAATACCGACTACTCAGCCTCTCAACCCAGCGCATGTGGCTTCAATGCGCACCGACTCCGTCAGCGTGAGGCTCTGGCGAGTTGAGTCGCTACTCCCCGGTCTTGGTTGAGAACTCGCTTTTTCTCACGGCTTCGGCGGCATTTTTCGGCGTGCGACAGTGGCGCCGGTTTTTGTGCTGGAGAGCCTTCTCCGGCGGCATAAATGGCAATCATCGGCCCTGCGCGGTTATGCCGCCAGGCCGCGATATGGATGAGTTTTTTCTTGACCAAAATAGCCATATAGCGGGAATTTTTGATGGTGTTTGGCGATAAGCCGGTGGCTTCTGCGGCCTCAAGATAAGTCAACATTCCGTGCCGTTTTAAGCGCTCAACGATGCGCTTCATTCCCTCTGAGTCACGATCCTCGTCGCTAAATTTTGGACGAGGCAAATCGGTGTGATCACCCCAACTGAACAAGGGCGTAACGAACCCTTTGGCCGTCTTGCGCCAACCGCTAACATGAATCAACCGTCGGGCACGCAAGGCTTTCAGGTAACCCCCACAGGCGAGCGTGGTGATGCCAATAAAGGCTTCAGCGGATAGATCACTGGCGGACATATCGGATTTGCTAGCCAGCAGGGCCAAGATGCGTTGCATGGCCGGACTATTTTTTTCACTGGGCGTCGTCATGGGGTCAATGAAAAATTATCCTGAGTGTTGAGGCGTCACCGGTTTGCGGTCAAAGGTTTGATGGAGGCTTAAGCGGAACACTATTTTATTCGATTCTGCGGTGCTTCGACTGATTTTCCTCGGTTAAAAGCCGGGCCATTGCATTAAAACCAACATCCCACCAGAGGCACAGAGAAGAACATAAAACCTTGATCGTTAGGCTTTTAATCCGAGCTTTTTGATTCGCGGCGGCGTGTTACATTCCGTTTGACGTATTACGCAGAGCGTAATACGATTAACATCATGATCAAGTCGTTCAAATGCAAAGACACACAGATGATCTTCGAGGGCGAAAGCTCACGGCGCTTGCAATTCATCCAGGCGGTTGCCGAGCGGAAGCTGGCTCAATTGGCTGCGGCGCAAACGCTTGAATTTTTACGTTCCCCGCCGGGCAACCGCCTTGAAGCCTTGAAACGTGATCGAGCGGGGCAACACAGCATCCGAATTAACGACCAATGGCGCGTTTGTTTTGTCTGGACTGAAAGCGGCCCCGCCGATGTTGAGATTGTCGATTATCACTAAGGAGACATCATGAGTAATCCTGTTGACCGTATGCGCCCCGTGCATCCCGGCGAAGTGTTGCGCGAAGACTTTCTTATCCCGCTGGGGCTCTCCGTCAATGCGTTGGCGCTGGCGCTTGGTGTTCCGGCTACGCGAATTCACGAGATCATCAAAGAGAGACGCGCCGTTACCGCGGATACGGCGCTACGCCTTGCTCAGTATTTCGGCGGCGATGCGACATCTTGGCTGATTTTGCAGGCCAACTACGATATTAAAACGCTCCCCTCGCGAGACGAGATTGCGCAGCATGTTCAGCACTGCGCTTTGGTGTAAGGGGCGCGGGTTTCTCAGGCTCGATTTGAAAACAAATGAGGGGCGAGCGGCCTTGTCGCGAAGCTCCCCTTGACTGCCGAGGTTAAACTGTAACCTCAAGATATTCAACGATGCTCGCTGGCTGCGGAATGGTCAAACCATCTTCGCGAAGCCCTTCAATATGAAATCCAATAGCCTCACGAATTTCGTTCTCGGTTTCCTCTACAGTCTGACCGGTGGCAATGCAGCCCGGCAGATCAGGCACGTAAGCTGAATAGTTATTTTCTGTTTTTTCAACAACAATGGCGTAGCGCATCGATTTACTCCTTCAGTCCAGCTTGTTTGAGAACACTGTTCAACGTGCCGGGA
>CAIWVX010000304.1 GCA_903916205.1 uncultured beta proteobacterium | reverse complement strand
TTCCGTGGTTCTTTCCTGATCGACAAGGCCGGCGTTGTGCGCCACCAAGTGGTTAACGACCTGCCCTTGGGCCGCAATGTCGACGAAATGCTGCGCATGGTTGATGCGCTGCAATTCACCGAAGAGCACGGCGAAGTCTGTCCTGCGGGTTGGAACAAAGGCAAGGCCGGAATGAAAGCCTCAACCGCCGGTGTCGCTGAATATCTAGCCACCCACTCGAAGGAACTGTAAGCCTCATCCGTCGCTAAACCCCTTGGTTTGAAAAAGCCCCGGTTACTTCCTCGTCACCGGGGCTTTTTTTATCTTCAGACCATCTGCGGTTTTATACACTAAACGCCGCCTAAAGAAATATCGGTTCAGGCGTTAGGTCAATAGCAAATTTTTCCCGCACCTCTTGCTGCACTGTACGCATTAACTGGGCGACATCGGCCCCCGTGGCCCCGCCGTGATTAACCAGAATCAGTGCCTGATTCTCATACATACCAACCGCACCAAGGCGCTTACCTTTCCAGCCGCTTTGTTCGATTAGCCAGCCAGCGGCAATTTTGATTCGGCCATCCGGCTGCCGATAGCACGGCAAACCGGGGTAAGCGGCGGACAAGCGTTGAGCCGTCGCCGCATCAATCACGGGGTTATGAAAAAAGCTACCGGCATTGGGGAGTTGCTTCGGGTCGGGGAGCTTGCGTTGGCGGAGGGCGACAATGGCCTCGGCCAGTTGTCGGGCGTTCGGCTCAACCACCCCACGCGCCTTAAGCTCTGCCGGAATGTCGGCATAGTGAATCAGCGGTTGCCACGCTTTGGGCAAGCGGAAGGTGACTTCGGTAATGACGAATCGACCACTGAGATGCCAGCCTTGCTGCTTGAACAGGCTATCGCGGTAGCCAAAGCGGCAGTCATCACGCGAAAAATGCTTGAGCTCACCGCTGCGCATATCGCAGGCTTGAAGCGAATGAAAACGTTCGGCCACTTCCAGCCCGTAAGCGCCGATATTCTGGATTGGCGCCGCCCCGACCATACCGGGAATCAGCGCCAGATTTTCCAGACCCGGCCAGCCCTGATTCAATGTCCAGTCGACGAATTCCGGCCAACTTTCCCCGGCCCCGGCAGAAACATACCAAGCCTCATTGTCCTCGCCAAGCAACTGGCGACCGGCGATGGCCTGATGCAGGATCAGCCCGTCAAAATCGCCAGAAAGCACCAGATTGCTGCCGCCACCAAGAACGAAGCAGCGCAGCGTATCGGGCAGCCCCGCCCCGGCCAGTTGCTTGAGCTGATCGACGCAGGTAATTCTGGCGTAGAACGCCGCCAAGCCAGGCAGCGCAAGGGTATTGCTACGGACTAGATTAACGTCACGTTCGACGAAATCGGGAAACATGGTGTATCCCGGTTCCTTTTAGAGCACCGGTGCCAGCCAGCGCTCGGCTTCGGGCAGACTCATTCCGTTGCGCTTGGCCCAGTCTTCAAGTTGGTCACGGCCAATTTTGCTGACCGCGAAATACTGCGCTTTGGGATGCGCCAGATAGAAACCGGAAACCGCAGCGGCAGGCTTCATGGCGAAAGATTCGGTAATACCCATATCCGCGTTACCCGCAGCGTCAAGTAGTTCGAATAACGCCCCCTTGGCGGTGTGATCCGGGCAAGCTGGATAACCGGGTGCCGGACGAATACCCCGGTATTCCTCACGCACCATCGCGGCGCTATCCAGCGCTTCTCCTGCGGCATAAGCCCAGTAGTCGCGGCGCACCTGCGCATGGAGCCACTCGGCGCACGCTTCGGCCAGCCGGTCGGCCAGCGCCTTGAGCATAATGGCGCGGTAGTCGTCATGCTGCGCTTCGAACTCAGCCAGTTTTTTCTCGATGCCGAGTCCGGCGGTCACCGCAAAGGCCCCGATCCAGTCCGGCGTTCCTTTGTCGGCGATGAAATCACTTAGGCAATAATGCGGCTTACCCGTCGGGCGCTCGTGTTGTTGCCGCAGATTGTGCCAGGTCATGCGTTTTTCATGGCGCGTTTCATCGGCGTAAATCTCGATGTCGTCACCGACGGCGTTGGCCGGATACAGCCCGAAGACGGCATTGGCCGTCAGCCATTTTTCGGCAATCAGCGTTTTTAGCATGTCCTGAGCGTCAGCGAAAACGGATCGGGCGCTTTCACCGACCACGCTATCGTCGAGAATCTTCGGGAAGCTGCCCGCTAAATCCCACGTCTGGAAGAACGGGCCCCAATCAATGTATTCGGCCAGCGCCGCTAAATCGACATTGCGCAACACATGCAGCCCCGGTTTTTGCGGGGCCACCGGCGTATAACCGGCCTCGGCATTCCACGCCAAGCGCTGGCTTCGCGCCTTTTCGAGCGAGACCAGCGTGACGCCTTTTTTGTTGGCGTGCTGCTCGCGCAGACGCAGGTAATCCGCCGCCACTTCGGTTTTGTAAGCGGCGGCGTTGTCGATCGACAGCAGCTTGGTCACCACCCCGACGGCACGCGAGGCGTCCGGCACGTAGACCACGGTGCCCGCATAATGCGGTGCAATTTTGATCGCGGTATGCGCCCGGCTGGTGGTCGCGCCACCGATCAGCAGCGGCACTTCAAACCCCTGCCGTTGCATTTCGGCGGCGACGTGGCTCATTTCTTCCAATGACGGAGTAATCAGCCCGGAGAGACCGATAGCCTGCGCACCGTGCTCTTTTGCGGCGTGCAGAATCTTGTCGCAGGAGACCATCACGCCGAGATCAATCACCTCGTAACCGTTGCAGCCCAGCACCACGCCGACGATGTTTTTGCCGATGTCGTGCACATCGCCCTTGACCGTAGCCATGATGATCCGGCCCTTACTGGCCGCACCGGTGCGCAACTTTTCAGCTTCAACATAAGGAATGAGATGAGCCACCGCTTGCTTCATCACGCGGGCCGATTTAACCACTTGCGGCAGGAACATTTTACCGGCACCGAAGAGGTCGCCAACGACGTTCATGCCATTCATCAGCGGGCCTTCGATAACCGACAACGGCGGTTGCCCAGCGGCTTCCAGCGCGGCGCGGCACTCCTCGGTATCGGCCACAACAAAGTCGGTAATGCCTTTAACCAAGGCGTGCGAAAGACGCGCTTCGACCGACTGCTCACGCCAGCTTAGATCCGGCCCGGTATCCTTCGCTTGGCCTTCCTTGACGGTCTGGGCAAACTCGACCAGCGCTTCACCGGCCTCCGGGTTGCGGTTGAGCACCACGTCTTCGACCCGCTTCCGCAATTCGGAATCGAGATCATCATAAATTCCGACCATACCGGCGTTAACGATGCCCATCGACAAACCGGCCTTGACCGCGTGGTAGAGGAAAACGGTGTGGATGG
>CAIWVX010000303.1 GCA_903916205.1 uncultured beta proteobacterium | reverse complement strand
TGCGACAAGCGGAGCCAATGGAGTTTTGAGTGCAAGATAATCCCAGACATCTTCAATCGTTTTCTCTTTTGGGTATGTGGGCGCAGAACCGGACAAATCTAAAAACCCGTGACAGTGTGCTCCCCTTTCATTGCAGAAAGCGCCGAAGTTCGAAGATCGCGAAGTGAAACCTTAGTGCATATAAGGGCATGTGTGCAAGTGAAGATACGGGCAAGCTGGATGGCTAGTTTCTGAACCAAGGCTTAACGTACCGTCTTCTCTTTATAGCGAAAAACAAAAGAGTCCTTGAATGGAGTCTGTTTAGGACTAGGAACGAGAAATGCGAACTGATTGACAGTGCGCTCCATATGCATCAGCGCCTGGTCGTATAGTTTTGCAAACGGCATATAAAACTTCGTGTATCAATCTAAGGATGCGCGTAATCGTTTCAGGAACAACTTACAGCCTTATTCAAGCGGCCCAGTTTTCGATGCTCAAGCCGGGAATACGCGCGAAATCCCGTTCGTTGTTGGTGACCAAGATCAGATTTTCAGCGAGTGCATGACAGGCAATCAGGGTGTCCATATAGCCGACGAGGTTGCCCGTGATCTTTTGTGCGCTTCGTAGTTTGGCATAGTGCTCTGCCGCTGCCACCGGCCACTCTAGGCAGGGCATGTAGTCGAGAAAGGCGAGAACGGCGATTTTAAGCGTCGTGGCATCGGGGACGAGTTCAAGGCCATAGAGCAATTCGCCTCGGGTTATGGCGGAAATGGCGATTTCTTCGCTAACCAGTCCTGCGCGTATTTTGCTCAGTAGCGCGGGTTGTTTGCGCTTGATCGCATAACTGCAAATGTCGGTGTCGAGCAGATGAATCGGCATCAAAATAGCTCGCGATATTCGCCTGGCCGATTATCGCGCTCGGCCAAGAATTCTTCCGGTACCGTCGCTTCCGCGATCAATCTGAATAACTTGTCGAGTCCATCAGTCGTGTTTTTTTTGGGGGTGAGCGTAACGACACCGGTGACTTCGTTTTTATGTACCCAGACTTCATCGCCCGGTAGCCTGAAGGCCTTGGGCAAGCGAACGGCCTGGCTGTGTCCGGTTTGAAATAGTTTTGCGGTAGCGAGCATGACAGCCTCTTGTATCTATGGATTCGTACCTATTTTATCACGAGCCACGTGTTTTGAAATAAGCGTGGCTGTTGTTTCCTACTCAGGCCAATGCGGCTCGAAACCGCGATCGATCATTCCTTCGCACTCTTTCATCAACGCTTCTCCGAGTTCAGAATGGTAGTTTGAATCGAGCGATTCCATCATTTCGTGTGCGGTGTAAAGTCCGGCTTCGCGCGATAGCGGAGCGGCAATTTGTCGAGCTAAATCATCGCTCAAGGTGGATAACTGCTTACGTTCTTCAAGCGTCAACTTACGCCCGCTGCGTCTTAGCCACTCATTGACCAGACTCGTGCCTTGAGCAATGGTGAGCCATTGAGCGTGTTCATAAAATACATTTAGCCGTTCAGCCACAAGCGCAAAGACCAGCGCCACCCGCACCCCGTGATCGGTCTGCGGCAAAAAGGGCGCTTTTTCCCAAGTCATTGTTACTCCTTTTTTGTCGTGTCCGGTTAAAAATGAAATCTCAAATTGAAATCGCGGACACGATTTCTTGCTGATGGCGATTATTACGTCGGCGGTCAGTGGGTTAAAGACTGACGTTGAGGTCGTATTCCTCGAAGAAGGCAAAGGATTGATACATGCGTAAGCGGTTGGGCCAGCGGTATTCCATAGCGCGTAATTGCGGGTTGTAGATGGCGGTGTAGAGTGTGCCAAAGTTTTGGGCGTAATTTGACGTAAAGAGTGGGCTGTATTCAAACGCGTTGGCAAAGGTTTCGAGGCTGCTTAACGGGTCATGGAGTTTTTCGATGATAAATTGCTGACGTTCGTAGGAGCATGAAAACATCGCGTAGTTGGTTAGTGCAAAATCGCCTTGATGATTGACGGAAAATGGCTTGCAGGTGACGTTCGGGTTTGAAAAGGGCGATAGTTCGACGGTGCGCACTTGGCCGAAGGCGTCAAGCAAGAGGATGTTGTAGGCCATGTGGGCAGGTATTCGGCAGAGCACTTTGACGGCTTCATCAACCGTGGCGCAGAACTCCAGAACGTAGCGCAGGATAAGCGTGATGCTGAAGCCTTCGGTAACGAGGCTATTGCCGCCAAAAGAAAGTGAAACCGAGAGGCCGTGTTCGTTCATCCCGTCCAGCACACCCCACAGACAATCGGTTGAAGCGATGACCTGCGTCGTGTTCCAACAGGATTTCATGATGCGCCCTTCGCAATACTCCGGCGCGTAGTCGTAATTACGCACCAGTGTGGGGGTATAGCGAGACCATACGGCTTGTGAGCAACCGCTGAGATAGGGTGCCGGGCAATAAAAACTCAACAGCCGAGCATCGTTATCGTCGGCGTTGCTGATTTGGATTAGATGCTCCCAGAGCGGAACAAACTCGGGCATCCAGGTTTGCAATGCGGCACGGCATTTCTCGAGGCTAGGGCGATTGAGGTCACTTTCGTTAGCAAACCAGCGACGATAGTCCGCTATGGCGGCGGCGTAATGGGCCAACCATTTGGGGCCAGGGTATCGCTCGTCGACGGCTTGGAAGCGTTTTTGCGCAAAAGAGCTCATTAATTGCGTCCGCTTTTATTGTCGGCCGGTTGGCGGAAGGCTTCAACGAGCGAGCGTTCCTCTTGATTGAGTTGGCGAAACTGGAAAGTTTTGCGGAAGGCGCTAACCCATTGCTCGCCGTCGGCATTTAATTGCCCTTGCGGCGTGCGCACCACTCGATTGAGAAAGAGGATTCCAAGATCGCCGCCTTTGTAGGCGTATTCTCCGGTTTTCATGATGCGCAGGATATAGGCTTCATCGCTTGCCAGTGCCGCCCGGCGCTGGTGTCCCACCTGCTTTAGCTTTAATCCGCCGTTATTGCCCATGACATAAACCCCTGAAACCGGGGCTTTGGTCACGATTTTCAGCGCTTCGCCAGTGTATTTGAGAATCATCTGGGCGGCGGTGCCGACCGCCCCCTCGGCTAGCACCGATTGATTGAAGGTATCGGCCTTGAGTGTTAGCTCAACGTTGGGTTCGTATTCCAGCAAATGAAAAAGAAACAAGGGAAGGTGACTGGCGCTGAAATATGACTGGTTGGTCATCGCGCTGATGCCGGTGATACGGGCATTTAATTCGCCAAGGTAAACCTCGCCGTTGTCTTGGTCGATCAGGTAGTCCACTTCAAAATAGCCGCGATAACCGCGCTGGTAGAGCGCGTTACCGAGGGCTTCGGTCTTCTGCTGCGCCTGCTGGCGAATGTCGGCGCTGAACGCGGCTTCGTAGAGTTCGTTGCCGCACCAACCGCCAGCATAGGGGGTGAGTGTTTTGAGGCCGATTAACTCGGTCATCAACGGGCCGACAAACGTACCCCAGCGGGTCGCGCAGGCTTCAATGGCGGTGCCGGTGCAGTTGATTCTGCGCATCAGCTTGACTGTATCTTCAGTCTCGATTTGGGCGGCCACTTTTTGGTAGTCGGCTTCGCTTTCGATAAAGAACGTTGTCTTACCTGAATCGCCATAGGCCGTTTGCACAACCCAACGTTGGCCGAGGTCGGCTTGCTTGGCGAGTTGCTGTAGGTTGGCATACGAGGAAATTTTAGCCAGCACATTCGGCACACTGAACACCCCAGCCTGATTACCCAGTTCAGTCGTGGTGAGCTTGCTATCGACCGCTTTGACCATGGCGTTTTTGGGCAGCGCAATGTCAATTTGGCGCGATTGACAGGCGGCTTCGATGTGTTCGTTAAATAATAAAAAAATCACGCGGCTGCGGGCTTGCGCTGGCGTCTTTTCCGCATTCAAAAGCGCTTTGACGGCTGGGCTGTTGAGTAAATAGAGGTTGATGTCTTCAATGCTTTCAAAGATCCGCGAGTGATCATCGTCCACCACCAACACGTGCGGGTGGTGTCCGTCGTAGCAATCGACAAGATTGATGTTTTGCCAGCCGCGAACCCAGTCTGCGATGCCCATCAAATTGAAATTTGTGGCGCTGATAAAGTAGTACGGAACGCTGTTCTCGGCAAAAAACTGACGAATGTCGGCCGTTGAACGAAGTTTTGTTTTGCTGTTTGACGTCATATCAAAGTCCTGTCTCTGATTGTTTTAGAGAGCGTTGCTCCAGATAATTGTCGCGAAATACCTTGAAGCCGAGTTCAAAGTTGAAGCCGTGAATTTCCTTGGTTTTGATGTGGCGGAAAAAAACCAGAATTTCGGCGGTGATGACTTGCCCGGGAACAATAACCGGAAAGCCCGGCGGGTAAGGCGTGATAAAACAGGCAGAGACCCAGACCTGCCCTGCTTCCACTTGCTTAACCGTCTCGGTCGACAGCGGTAGGTAAGTGACCTTGGCCTCATCGCAACCGTCAAAGTAAGCTGAGCGCAGGTCACTGGCCGCGTACTCGCCGTCCTTAAAAAGCATAAAAACGGGGTGAAAAATACGTTTTCCGGGTAGCGGTATGGACGGGGGACGTGATGCCCGACTAACCCCATTTTGAAAAGCCGCTGCGATTTCAAGCAAGACCTGCATGAGATAGTCAATGGTGGCTTGCGTGGCACCGATGTTGATTAGAAAGAGGACGGTATTACGTGAAGTTTTGTTAACCTGAATATCGTAACGAGTCATCAACAACTGCCTGAAACCGCCGCCATCAAAGCCGGTTTTACTGACATCGACAGTCACCCGTGTTGGATCAATCACAAAGCTGGACTGCCCCCAACGCTGGCTCAAATCGCCGAGGGTGGATAAATGGTCGTTGGGGGCTTGCGCTTCGTCCCGATAGCACGCGGGAATCATTTCCTCATCGCCCAATACGTGAAAATACGGCTGAAGCCGTTCGGCATCGCGAATACGCTGCCTGAGCTGGAGCGCGAGTTGGATGGCTTTGCGCACGCGATGAAAGCCTTCAAGCGCCGCCTGTCGGCGTGCAATGTCGAGTGAGGCAATGATCTGGTAGTTTGGCGAAGTCGAAGTGTAAACGCGAAATGCCGCGAGAAAGTTCGACTGATCAAAGCGCGCGTCAGCGACATGAATCATCGACCCCTGGCGAAATGCCGTTAGGGTTTTGTGCGTTGATTGCGTTGAATAGACGCGCAAACAAACCTGTTCTGGATTCGGGTAAAGAGTCTGCTGCCACTTGTTTTCGTCGGGATTGGCCGCGAATTCGGCTGACCACTGAGCGTAGAAAATTTGGTAGTCATTACTCGCCATGCGCTGGCGGATTTTGCTGACGGCGGTCATCGCCGTGCGACCGTAATAGAGCGGGTGAAAATGGGCAAAGGCAGACCAAGCCTCGTCCCAATGAAAAATAATGTCTGGCTTGATCGCGAGAATCTCCATCATGAAATGCTCACATTGGTAAATCAGGCCATCAAACGTCGAGTTGGTCAGGGTAATTTGCTTTAGGCGGTCGAGCCGGTGGTGCTTTTTAAGATCGAGCATCACGGCTTTAATCTGTGCCAGATCGCTTCCGCCGTAGAGATCGTATTCGTCGAGAGGATAGGTTTCGAGAAAAATCGGATAGGCTCCCGTCAGCATCACTGAGTACGGGATCGATTTATGACAATCGGCAGAAATCAACACAATATCGCCGGGCCGAAGATTCGCCAGCATGATGATCTTGTTTGAGGTCGAGCTGCCGTTGGCCGCGATCTTCTCGATGTGCGCG
>CAIWVX010000302.1 GCA_903916205.1 uncultured beta proteobacterium | reverse complement strand
CCCTTTTGATCATCGCGCAACCTGACCCGTGTAAGGTAAAACTGGTTGATTTCGGTCGCCACAAAAACATAATCATTGTTATCCTCACGCACCACGGCGGCGGCGGGAATGACCAGATGTTCCTGCGGACGTGACTTGATGCGCATAGTCGCCAACATGGCCGGTTTAAGTTCACGTCCCGCATTGTCCATTTCAGTTCGTACGGTGATCGTTCGTGTTTCGGGATTAACCACGTCGCTGACAAAAATGAGTTTTCCCGTTAGCAGTTCTTTACCGAAAGCGGGTACCTCGACCTCGACTTTTTGGCCGACTTTGACCGCACTGCTTTCGGCTTCCGGCACTTGGGCGATAACCCATACCCGTGAAAGATCGGCCACGGTATAGAGCGCGTCTGCGGGTTGAACAACCTGGCCTTTGGCCACTTTACGCTCCACAACTACCCCAGAAAGGGTCGCAATGACCGGAGCGACGGAGTTGATTCCGCCACTTTGGGCCATGGCCGCCAGTGCTTGAGACGTAATGCCGAGAACCCGCAACTGATCGGCTGCGGCTTGTTGCTCGGCTTTGGCGATGGCATATTCTGATTCACGGCGCTGAAGTTCAGCCGCGCCGATCACATCGGAACTAAACAACAATTTTGCCCGCTCAGCATTCTGCGCTTGCAGTCGCGCTTGGGCGGATGATTTCACATAAGCCAGTTGCGCATTGCCCAGATCTACACTATGAAGTTTGGCTAATGGCTGCCCCTGAGTTACCGTCGCACCGGGATCAACCAGTAATTCTACGACCCGCCCGGTTACTGGCGCACCGATGCGTGCCACTCGCTGTTCATCAAAATCTATCCGCCCTGCAACACGCAGGGTTTCGCTGACTAAAGCGGTGCCTACTTTAGCCACCACCAGAACGCTGTGTAGACTATCAGGGGCAATGACCAGATTAGGATCAGGGGCGGCTGCATTATTAACCGTTTCACGTGTTTCTTTACCACACCCGGATACGCCAAAAGCGACGATTAGCATGAAGTAAACAAACGCAAACCTGAGCCGAATTTTAGTGCTCATTCAACACCTCTTTGGACGCTTGCGATGACTCGTCATGAGCGGCTCGCAAGCGGTCGATTTCAATTAGAGCCACCTGTCGATCAAAACGGGCGGCGATAAGTTCGTTACGGGCGGCGCGATAGACACGCTGGGCATCGAGATATTCGAGGATGCCACGCTCACCATAACGGTAAGCCGCTTCGGCCACTCGGAGGGCTTCCTCCGCTTGTTTGACAATACCAGAATGCAGCGCCGTCACCTGAGAATTGGCAATTTGCCACTGCTGCCAAGCGGTTTCGAGATTTTGTTGCAGGCTAAAGACATTCTGCGCTTCTTCGTTACGCGCCCGCGACACGCGGGCTTCGGCTTCCGCCACCGGCCCACTCCGCCGATCCCAGAGCGGCAGAGTAAACATCACCCCAACCCGGTTATCACGACTATCTGGAATCTGGTCGTAGCCGCCTTTAACCGCCAGCGCGGGCCAGCGTAGATGATGCTCATAATTGCGTAGACTTTCCATCTGACGGGTCACGGCACGACTATGTGCCAATTCAGGGCTCCGCTTCAGCACGTCAGCACGCAAGGTTTCAAGTGGCAACAAAGCGCTATCATCCTCAAGACTGCCATCAACCTCGAAATTGGGTGAAAGGATTGTTCCAACCAGTTGTTGTATGTTTGATCGCGTCTGATGAATACGTAATTCGGCCGTTTGTACCAGCTTATGCGCACTCAGCGCCTCAGTGTCCGCCTTGATCGCCTCAAAGCGCGGCGACTCACCGGTTTCTACTTTAACTTTAATACGGTAAGCAATCTCCTGCATGAGCAATTCATCTTGCCGCGTGGCCTTCAATTCGGCATCCTGCCGAAGCAATTCATAAAAGCGATAACGCAAGCGCGCCAGAAGTTCATTCCGCGACATTCTCTGCACGGCACTCGCCGCATCTGCTCCGGCATCGGCCGCGCTAATGCGGGCATTCCGCACCCACGGATAATCAATCCGTTGCGAAATCCAGACCGCCCGACTATCGCCTTCAGTCACTCCGGGGAGACGTGATTTGAGCGAACCACGGACGATCTCCAACTCTGGATTTGGGAAAGCGCGGGCCGTATCAATCCCGGCACGAGCTGCGGTGAGCTGATCCGTGGCCGCCAATAATCCCCGGTTATATTCCAATGCGAGCGCGGAAAGTTGCTTCAAAGTATAGCGAACCGGCGCAGGTTCTTGGCTAAAAGCAAAGCCTGGCAACAACGCCAGAACACAGAGCAGTACGCGGCAACAATAATGCGAGCAGAAACACAGCATGTGACTTGAGGTGCGTTTAATCATAACTTTCGTTAAAGCAGAAGTCGTTTTGACACTCGAAGAAGAAAGAGTGCTCACAAAGAAATCTAAGGGCAGGCGCGACGCTTTGGTTTCTGCCGGGAAAAAGAGAAAAAATCCGGCGCAATAGCATCGGCGGGCAAACATTCTTAGCCTAACAGGCTATAACGAGACGAGAGTGTAGCTTATTTGTCGCGCGATTAAGACCGCCGCTTGAAAGCGAGGGTTTAATTGCATAAATTAACAAATCTCTCCCTCTAAAACAGATTAAATGGCATTTATATTGCGCTAACGCCTAGATTTAATGTGTTTTTTATAGATTTAATTCATTGAATAAAATAGATGATTTATCACTGCTGTCCGGTTAAAAATCGAATAGATTCAGTTG
>CAIWVX010000301.1 GCA_903916205.1 uncultured beta proteobacterium | reverse complement strand
TGACGCACATTTATCTATGCACCACCGGTAAAACCGTCGGGGCAATGTTCAAGATGATGATTACCGGTTGGCATGAACATTAAGCTGTTGTTAATCAATCCATTTTCCATCCAAGGAGAACAAGAATGAGAATCAAAGGTATCGCTGGCATCCTGGGGCTGACCGGATCACTGCTTCTTTCACCCGTGGCGATAGCCGCCGACGCAGATTCGGCGCAGGCCCTTGCTAAAAAAGAAGGCTGTCTGAAATGTCATGCGGTCGATAAGAAAAAAGAAGCTAAATCACTCAAAGAAATCAGCGCCAAGTTCAAAGGCAAAGCCGACGCCGAGGAGAAAATCCTGCACCACATCACCTCGGGTGAAAAAGTGAAGCTTGAAGACGGAACGGAAGAAGAACACAAGATCATCAAGACCAAAGATAAGGGCGAAATAAGCAACCTAATCGCTTGGATTCTTTCACTCGGGCAAAAATAATCCGGTAGCGTGCGCAAAAAATTTTGCGCACGCTGATGCTCCGAATGAACGGTGCGCATCCCAAGAGTATTTCTTCAGTCTGGCTGCGGCCAAGGACGGAGGCTTATGAAAATGGGCGAACATCCACCGCAAAGACACAAAGAAGCAAAGGTTTCGCAAAGGAAACCTTAAGCGCAAGGAGCCTTTGCGGTTTCTTTGCCCCTTTACGTGTTTGCGGTGGACGCTAGATTTTTTATCTCAGACCGAGTGCGCTACGCGCTGGATTCTCGGTCAAGCCTGGAATGACGGTTAGTCCGGTGTGAATGCCCAGCGTTTATTTTCAGTGTCCGCTACAACGGGTTGAAATGCGGGGTTGAGGTAAAATTATTCATTGGCGGTTTCGTTTAGACGGATTACAAAGGCTTATTGGTGCATTGTTTAAGCACCGGCCTTCATTGCCAGACAGCGCCGTATTCTTTTAACTCGTGACAACCCTATGCGCTCATACGTTCTCGTTGCCTACTTAATCCTGCTATCCATTGCAGGCTGTTCGTCCACCGGCAAGACGGGAAGGCCTCCTGTTGTGGCGCACGATGTTCGGGCCATTGCCGTATCTTCTCCGGCCGCCCTTTCGGCGCATTCGCCGATTAGCGTTACTCAGGCGAAACGGCTGGTCGAAATTGAATCCCGGATGGCTCAAGCTTCGCGAGTGCGAGTGGATGGTTTCTATATCCTCGAATTATCTGAGTTCAATGCTTCGATACAACTCAAGGACAAAAAAGTCTTTTTGATGATCAATCGTCCGCTACTAAGTAAGCTGGAGGGCGATGATGCGGCGTTGGCGGCATTGATCGGTCATGAAATGGCGCACATCGTTCTTGGTCATGCCGCTTCTCGCCAAAATGTTGATCGCTTGATTGGGGGAGGCGGAGCGGCTCTTGGGTTCATTGCTGGCTTCGTCATTCCGGGGGCCGGAACGCTGGTCAACGCAGGCAGTCAGGCGATTACTAAGGCTTACTCACGCGACCAAGAAAATGAAGCGGATCGATTGGGACTTGAGTTAGCGACAAAGGCCGGATTCAGTCCGTCTGGTATGCTGCGACTGTTCGCCGTCATGCCAACACGAGGAACGGGGACGAGTGGTTTCTTCGATTCCCATCCAGGCAAAACCGAAAGAATGACCACCGTTAAAAACCTGATTCAAGAAAAATACAGCGACAAAGAATCGCCGAGCAAAGACGTTGCCGGTAGCATAAATCCGTAGGGTGTGCAACTTGTTGCGCACGCGGACGCTACCAGAAAATCCACCACAGAGACACAGAGACACAGAGACACAGAGGAAACACAGAGAAGTTCCTTTGGTTTTTCTCTGCGATACCTCTGTGCCTCTGCACCTCTGTGGTGGGTGTTAAATAAGCACTTGAGTGGCCCCCGAACTGCCCCATGCCCCTTCATGACCCGAGGGACTATCAATGCCAGTACGCCGGATGGGCAGGTGAACGCCGATTTCCCATCCGGGAGCGAGGCCGGTGGCAAACTCCGCCATCAAATTGGTTTGCTGGTGCGCAGGCCAAGTATCGTCTCCGCTGACTTTGCGGCCAAGCGTCGTTTGGTTGGCGTGCAGTGCGGCGGTGACATGGCCTTTATCCGCGACATCGTTTTCGTGCAGCATGATTTCCGGGTCGGTAGCCAAGGCGCTGGAGGAAAAACAGAGGGCGTAAACAGTCAGCGAGGTCAGGCTTAATTTCTGTAAAGAAAGCGCCAGTGGGAGCATACAAACCTTAAACGTGGATCATTGCGGTAGCCGTTGTCAGTCGCACGACAGCACATACAACTTATGAAGAGTGGCCCCGGAGAAAAGGTGCGAGAACAACTGAACAGCTTGTCCGGCTTGAGGATGAACGAGAAACACCCTTGGCACCAAACGGCCGGTCATACCCTCTCCCCGGGGAACACCAAACCTAATTTTTGGGCCGGTCTTCTGGCTCGCCGTCAATCTTCTCCAGCGCCTTCCCATGCGTGAGCACAGTGGCGTGATGCGGAGTCGTCAGGCTTACAGCAGCGGGGGCTGCACCGGAATATCTGTAAAACAGAGCACCGGTTTCCCGTTTCACCCGCCCCACGAAGGTGGAGCAAGGTACCCAAAACAGTCGGAATTTTACGCACACTACCGATTTATGCAAGCAAAAACGACAGGCGTGGCACGCTGAATTTGTTCTAAGCACCGTCATTCTCGCGCCGGACGGAATCCAGATTCGTCAATCTGATCAAGAGGTTAAAAAGACGCTCTGGATCAATGAACTGGATTCCAAGTCAAGCCAGGAATGACGGCAAATCAAAGGGTTAGCGGTAGAATAAATTTACCGTGCGGAGATTGGGGCGTCTGTACGTATGGGTCGATCTTCGCGGCCAGTCGGTGGAATTTGTTCATGCTCATGTGCATCACAAAAGCTGCGTTGATTGTCCTTGGGCGGCGAGAAGTGCCACCGCCTTCTTATCGAAGGAGACGAAGGTTTCCCCTCCGAGCCAATGACCTTCGTAGGCAATGACGCCATCGGCAAAGTCTCCGCCGGCGTCGAGCACCAGCAAACCGGCCTCCACGGCGGGCCGGTTTGCTTCCACGTTGGCAGCGGCCAGTAGCGCCCGGATCGCGTTGGCCGCGTCGGCTTGCTGGAAACCATAGACGCGCAGAAGTACCCAGACAAATTCGCATAGACACGGCAGCGTGACCGCGATCAACTCGGCGTCGGTCAAGACGGCGACGGCGAGACTCGCTTGTACCGGATCGTCCTGCACCACAGCACGCACAAGGACATTGGTATCGACAGCGACTTTCATGGCTTGCCGGCCCATCCTTGTGCAATCGCCTCGTTAATTTCTTCGATGCTGGCCACTTTCTGAGTTCTGCCCGCGAG
>CAIWVX010000300.1 GCA_903916205.1 uncultured beta proteobacterium | reverse complement strand
GCTGAAAATTGTTGAGCGGGAAGCTCCGTCGGCTGTTGACGTGCAGCATAGCGCAATACTTTTGTATATCCGCCCTGATGCCAGTCAGGAGGCGAATGGCATCCCGTTTCCCTGTTTCGCCGGCACGCATTGCGGCCTTCATGTCATTGTTGATGCGCTCTTTAAGTGTCATCGTAAAACTCCTTGGCGATTCAATAATATGACGTTACACGGCGCTTTAAGCCCCGACAGGAATTCAAACTCCAGAAATGCGAAAAGCCGCCCATCTTCAGACAGGCGGCTGCTCAACGTTCTGCAATCAGGTACTAGAAAAGCTTTGGCGGCAAGGTTTGGCTGCGCATGCGCTTATGATGGCGCTTAACGGCGGCGGCCAGCTTGCGCTTGCGCTCGGCAGTGGGTTTTTCATAAAACTCACGGGCACGCAGTTCGGTTAGCAGACCGGTTTTCTCAACCGTCCGCTTGAAACGGCGAATCGCAACTTCAAACGGCTCATTTTCCTTCAGGCGAATGGCAGGCATTAACTCTATCCTAATTTCAAAAATCGTCAGATTAAAATTCAGCCGGGCATTATAAACAAATATGGGGTTGGTTTTCAAGCGTTTTGTGGCATCCTAGCAGCCGCCTGGGGTGAAAAATAAGATATTTCGACGGCCCGATGTCGTCTATCCGCGCTATTTCGAGATCATCGACACATGCTGCATGCAAAATTTCAGCGCATTGGCATCAGGCAGCAAACTTATGCAATATCGGGGTTAGTGTGGCAAGTAGCGTACGCGCAGAACACCGTTTATTCCCGCCAGTTGGTCAATAACAGCTTGGGGTACGGTGACATCAACATCAACTAAGGTAAAGGCGAGATCGCCGCGTGATTTGTTGACCATGTTTTGTATATTCAATCCGGCCCCGGCCAGTGCCGTTGAAATTTGTCCGAGCATGTTGGGCACATTGGCGTTTGAAATGGCCAGACGAAAATCAGATTCGCGCGGCATGCTAATGTTAGGAAAATTAACCGAGTTGAGGATATTGCCATTCTCAAGGTAGTCAGTGACTTGATCGACGACCATGATCGCGCAATTTTCTTCCGCTTCTTCTGTCGAAGCGCCGAGGTGTGGCAGCGAGATAAAATCAGGATGAACGCGCAATAGGTTACTCGGGAAGTCGCAAACGTAAGCGTTCAATTTGCCTTCGTTAAGTCCATCAAGAACGGCTAATTCATTGACGATACCCTCCCGTGCAAAATTGAGCAGGATGCAACCTTTCTTCATGAGCTTTATGCGCTCGGCGTTAATCAGGTCTTTGGTTGCTGGAAGAAACGGAACGTGAAGACTGATGAAATCGGCGCGTTTAACCAGCTCGTCGACACTGACAGCTTTCTTGACCAGTGAAGGAAGGCGCCAAGCGGCATCAACGGTGATTTCGGGATCGAAACCGATGACATTCATCCCGAGGTCGATCGCCGATTCGGCGAGCATTGAGCCGATGGCACCGAGACCGACGATGCCGAGCGTGCTGCCGCGCAACTCATGTCCGACAAAATGTTTTTTACCGGATTCAACTTGCTTGTGCAGCGATTCGTCGTCACCGACCAGACCGATGACAAATTTCAAGGCCGAAAATAGGTTACGCGACCCCATCAACATACCGGCAATAACCAGTTCCTTGACGGCGTTGGCATTAGCGCCCGGCGCGTTGAAAACCACCACGCCACGCTCGCTCATAGTTTTAATCGGAATATTGTTGGTGCCAGCACCCGCTCGCCCAATAGCCATCACGCTGGTCGGGATCGGTAAATCGTGCATGGCTTGAGAGCGCACCAAAATGGCGTCTGGATGGGCTATATCGTTACCGACGGAATAACCCTCAGGCAGCCGTGACAGCCCTTTTTTTGAAATCGAGTTAAGCGTCTGAATCTTGCGTGTCATGGTATTCCCTTAATAGCTCGCAACTTTTGATTACCTAGAACCTCCGTTGCGCGATAACAAACCCTTTAACCCACCCGCTACGCGGGCTGCTCAGGGCGAACGGATATTTAACCTATCGGGTAAGTCAAAAAAATACGTTTATCCTGAGTCTAATGGAGGATAAGCAGACCTTTTCGCCACCAACTGAGTCTTATAGGATTAACTACTGGACAGTCTCAATTTTACCTTTTTTTTGATGCCGCTAATAGCCGCAGCCTTGCTCAGCGCAGCCTTGCTCAGCCGCAGCCTTGCTCATGTTGAAGCGACGGAAGAAGGGCTGACGACGAATGTTGGACTGGCGTTGTTCGGCGAATTTGTTCGTGGCTTAGGGCTTTCCCGGTGGTTAGCCCAAGACATGCCTAAACCGGGCAGTGGTCGGGGCGACAAGGCAGACGCCTACGTCACCCCATTGATCCTGATGCTCACCGGTGGAGGCCGCTCTCTGGAAGATCTCCGCCTTCTTAAGAACGACAGAGCGCTGGCGACCCTCCTCAAACGCGAAGCGGTGCACAGCACAGACGTCGTTGACGACTGGCTGCGTCGCACGGGAGAAGAAGCCGGGCTATCGGGT
>CAIWVX010000299.1 GCA_903916205.1 uncultured beta proteobacterium | reverse complement strand
TTCCCTAGACTGCCTTTTTTATTCAACACACTCAGAGGCTTTTCATGAAATTCACTCAATGGCTGACCGGGGCTTTTGTCGGCGCACTGCTTTCTACTGCCGTGACCTTGGCCCATGCCGATGTTTCACTGCTCAACGTGTCTTACGATCCCACGCGCGAGCTTTATCAGGATTACAACGCCGCTTTTGCTAAATACTGGAAAGCTAAAAATAACGAAGTGGTAACAATCAATCAGTCGCACGGCGGGTCTGGGAAACAGGCCCGCGCAGTGATTGACGGTCTGGATGCCGACGTAGTTACTCTGGCCTTGGGCTATGACGTTACAGCGCTGCAACAAAAAAACCTGATTTCAGAGGGCTGGCAAAAACGCTTACCGCAAAATGCGGCACCTTACACCTCAACCATTGTCTTTCTGGTACGCAAAGGTAATCCCAAGCAGATCAAGGACTGGAATGATCTAATCAAGCCGGGTATTGCCGTCATTACGCCAAACCCCAAGACTTCCGGCGGTGCCCGCTGGAATTACCTCGCAGCCTGGGCTTATGAATTGAAGCAACCGGGGGGCAACGAAGAAAAAGCCAAGGAATTTGTCGGCAAACTCTTCAAGAACGTCAAGGTGCTTGATTCGGGGGCGCGTGGTGCAACCACCACCTTTACCGAACGCGCTATCGGTGATGTGTTGCTGGCTTGGGAAAATGAAGCCTATCTTGCCGTGAAGGAACTGGGGCCGGAGAAGTTCGACATCGTGACGCCCTCGCTATCGATTCTTGCCGAACCGCCGGTTTCACTGGTGGACAAAGTGGTTGATAAACGTGGAACGCGCAAAGTGGCCCAAGCCTACCTTGACTATCTGTATTCGCCCGAAGGCCAGGAAATTGCCGCCAGACATTATTACCGCCCACGCGACACAAGGTACGCCAAGCAATTCGCCAAGGTTAATCTAATCACGATTGATGACGTGTTCGGCGGCTGGGACAAGGCCCAGAAGACGCATTTTTCTGATGGCGGCTTCTTTGACCAGATCTATGAGCCAGGCCGCAAGTAAGGCTTGAGGGAAACTGGACGGGACGCTCAGTCTTAAAGACCGATTTGCGGCCACGATGAATTTGTTCTAACCACCTAGCGTCATTCCCGCGTAGGCGGGAATCCAGATTCGTCAATCTGTTCAAGAGGTAAAAAAGACGGGCTGGATAAACGAACTGGATTCCGGGTCAAGCCCGGAATGAGTGCGGAAAATAAAAGGGTTAGCGGTAGAACAAATTTACCGTGGATTTGCGGCAGCTTGGGCACCTGAGGCGCGTGGTTTCGTCTAAAATTCGTCCGTTCTGTCAGCAAGGCAAACTATGAAAATTTCCCTCACCCGTCCTGACGACTGGCACCTTCATCTACGCGATGGCGAAGCGCTCGCCGCCGTTCTGCCGCATACCGCACGCCAGTTTGCTCGCGCCATCGTGATGCCCAATTTACGCCCTCCGGTCATCAACGTAATCTTGGCCGCCGAATACCGGTCGCGCATTCTGGCAGCCGTGCCTGCGGGCATGGCGTTCGAGCCTTTGATGACGCTTTATCTAACTGACAACACCCCCGCCGACGAGATTCGACGGGCGGCAGCGAGTGGCTTCGTTAAAGCTGTCAAGCTGTACCCTGCGGGAGCCACGACGAATTCAGATGCCGGGGTGACGGATCTGATTAAGTGTGATGCGGTTCTGGCTGAAATGGAAAAACTTGAGATGCCGCTGTTGGTACATGGCGAAGTCACCGATCCGGCGATTGATCTTTTTGACCGCGAAACAGTTTTTATCGAAACCGTATTGCAACCCTTGCTGAAACGACATCCTGGGTTACGAGTAGTTTTTGAGCACATCACGACGAAAGGGGCCGTCGAGTTTGTGACTGCGGCAGGGCCCAACGTGGCGGCCACGATCACCGCACATCATCTGCTCTACAACCGTAATGCTATTTTTGCCGGTGGCGTGCGTCCGCATTATTACTGCCTACCGGTGCTCAAACGTGAAACACATCGTCTGGCGCTGCTCAAGGCGGCGACTTCCGGCAGTCGTCAGTTTTTTCTTGGCACCGATTCGGCACCTCATGCACGCGGCACCAAAGAAGCCACCTGCGGTTGCGCCGGTTGCTATACCGCCCATGCCGCTCTGGAACTTTACGCCGAAGCCTTTGAGTCGGTAGGTGCGCTCGATAAGTTGGAAGCCTTCGCCAGTTTCAATGGGCCTGATTATTACCGTCTGCCACGTAATCTTGAGGTGGTGACGCTGGAGAAGCAGTCTTGGCTAACACCCGAGGCGTTTGCTTATGTCGATGGAGATACCTTGGTTCCGTTACGTGCCGGTGAACCATTACACTGGAAACTGATTTAGCCCGAATGTTGTATAAACCGGTCGCTTGATAGCAAGGTGTTGCCGTCTTTCACGCGGATAACCTGCACATTGCACGGGGATACGACATCGGCCAAGCCAAAACCAATTTGTGGACTAAGACGTTGACCTCTCCTGAGCCTGCCGAATTAGATCAATTAGCGACGCCCCGGCCTCACCTGCGGCAACTGGCCCTGCAATTTGTTGCCGTATTTACGGTTCTCTCACTGGCCAGCCCCTATTTTGGCTTGCGCAACGAGCCGCTGCCTTGGCCTCAAACGGCGTTTTTCATTGGGGGATGTGCGCTGCTGCTTTCCGTTCTTATGCATCAAGCCTGGTGGTGGCATTTAATACATGCGCTCTTTGTTCCGCTGCTATGGGGAGCCAGTGAACTGGCGATTGATCCTGCATGGTAGATCG
>CAIWVX010000298.1 GCA_903916205.1 uncultured beta proteobacterium | reverse complement strand
GATAATCAGAAAGGCAAGCGCCATCACAACCCCGATATAAGGGTGAATGATGCGTGCCCAAGTTGGCCCGCCAAATAGCTGAGTCAGCGGGAAGAACGCCGGATGGAAGAACGCCAAACCGGACAAAGCGAGCAGAATAAAGCTGATGCCCACCGTCCAGTGATTGGCTCGTTCGGACGCGTTATAGCGCTTAAGGTCTTTCGGATCGCGAATCATTGTGCATCCTCCTTCTCGATTTCATTCTCAATTTCCTTTGAAACTTCGTTCGGCCCTTTGGTCACGTAATGGAACAGACTGCCGAGCGCAACACTCGCCAGCGCCAGTGTCGCGAGCGGCTTGGCGAAGCCTTTCCAGAGACCGACCAGTGGGCTGATTGACGGATCGTTGGGGAGACCGCTATACAAATGGGGCTTGTCGGCGTGGTGTAATACATACATGACGTGCGTACCGCCGACACCTTGCGGGTCGTAGAGCCCGGCGTTGGCGTAGCCGCGTGTTTTCAGGTTAGCGATACGTTCAGCGGCAAGATCTTTCATGTCTTCCTTGCTGCCGAAGCTGATCGCGCCGGTTGGACAGGTTTTGACGCAGGAGGGTTCTTGACCCACGGCCACGCGGTCTGAGCACAATGAGCACTTATAAGCCTTGCCGTCGTCTTTGGAAAGGCGCGGCACGTTGAACGGGCAGCCGGTGAGGCAATAACCGCAGCCGATACAATTTTCTTGATGAAAATCGACGATGCCGTTTTTGTACTGAATGATCGCGCCGGGGGCCGGGCAAGATTTCAAGCACCCCGGATCGGCACAGTGCATACAGCCGTCTTTGCGGATCAGCCATTCCAGCTTGCCGTTTTCTTCGGTTTCGCTGAAACGCATCACCGTCCAGGCTTTTGCGTCGAGGTCGGTGGGATTGTCGTAAACGCCGATATTGTTGCCCACGTCGGCGCGAATATCGTTCCATTCGGAACAGGAAACCTGACAAGCTTTGCAGCCGATACAGGTGGTCACGTCAATCAGTTTGGCCACTTCGATGGGCGACCGCACCTGAGTGCTGGGGGTCGTCGTTGCCGAGCGGCGCAGAATGTCGAGAGATTGCAGAGCCATAATTTCTCCTTATGCTTTCTCAATGTTGACCAAAAAGGCTTTGTATTCCGGACACTGAGTGTTGCATTCGCCGACGGCCGGGGTCAGGCGGTTGGTTAGGTAACCTTTTTTGGCCACCGAATCCCAGCCCCAATGCACCGGAATGCCAATTTGATGCACGGTTTGACTATTCACCGTCAGCGGTTTCATGCGTTTGGTGACAACTGCACGGGCTTTGATAAAGCCTCGCTTGGAACTGACCTTCACCATATCGCCTTTGTTAATGCCTTTTTCTTTCGCCAACTGCTCGCTGATTTCAACGAATTGCTCGGGTTGGGCAATGGCGTTCAAACGCACTTGCTTGGTCCAGAACTGGAAGTGCTCCGTCAGGCGATAGGTGGTGCCGACATAGGGGAAATCCTTAGCCGTACCGAGGCGCTCTTTTTCCCCTTTGAACAGGCGTACTGCCGGGGTATGTATCACACTCGGATGCAGTGGATTGGTGCTAATGGGCGACTCCATCGGCTCGTAGTGCTCGGGCATCGGCCCGTCAACCATACGATCAACACAGAACAGCCGACCGACGCCTTCGGGCGTCATGATGAAGGGGTTCATGCCGGAGTCCGGCGCGGCGTCAACCTTGAAATCAGGCACATCAGAGCCACTCCAGCGCTCGCCGTTCCAAGCGATGATTTTGCGTTTTGGATCCCAAGGTTTGCCCGCTGTGTCGCAGGAGGCGCGGTTGTAAAGAATGCGTCGGTTAGCCGGCCAGGCAAAGGCCCAATTGGGCGTATTGCCCAGTCCGCTATCGGTGTTGTCGCGACGTGCCATCATGTTCCCGGCCTGAGTCCAGCTACCGGCGTAAATCCAGATCGCGCACATCGTACTGCCGTCATCGCGCAGAACAGCAAAATTGGGGAGCTGTTCGCCTTTTTTGACCAGAACCTTAGTCGGGTCTTTGGGATCAAGCACGTCGGCAAGTGCGCGCCCGTTCATCTCCTTCGCTAATTCTTCCGGCGTAGGCGACTTGGGATCGCGATAAGGCCAAGCCACATTCAGAACCGGATCGGGCACACTGCCGCCGTCTTTCTTGTAGAGGTCACGAAGGGCGATAAAAATTTCAGCAATGATTTCGGGATCGGCCTTGGCTTCGGCAGGGGGTTCGGCCCCTTTGAAATGCCATTGCATCCAGCGGGCTGAACTGACTGTCGAACCGTCTTCTTCAGCAAAGCAGGTTGACGGTAAACGGAATACCTCGGTCTCAATCTTGGCGGAGTCAACATTATTGATTTCACCGTGATTCTGCCAAAAGCTAGCCGTCTCGGTGGAGATTGGGTCGATGACTACCAGATATTTGAGTTTTGAAAAGGCCTCGATTACCCGATTGGAATCCGGGAAGGAGGCAACCGGGTTATAGCCTTGAACAATCAGCCCGTTCATTTTTCCTTGTTGCATCAACTCGGTCACTTGGAGCGTATCGTACATCTTGTCCCATTTAGGCAGCCAGTCGTAACCCCAGTTGTTTTCCTTCGTCGCCTTGTCGCCCCAGAACCACTTAAGCAAACTGACGAAAAATTTCGGCGTATTGGCCCAGAAGTTCAACTGGTTCTCGGCCAGCGTCTTTGGCGTCACCTTGGTCACATAATCGTTGAAGGTCGGATGGGCCTTTTCGTTGGGTAACGGGATGTAACCGGGCAGCCCGGTAGAGAGCAGCCCCAGATCGGATAGCCCCTGAACGTTGGCATGGCCGCGTAGCGCATTGACGCCACCGCCAGGCATCCCGATATTGCCGAGCATCAACTGGATCATGGCCATGGTGCGTATATTTTGAGCGCCCACGGTGTGCTCCGTCCAGCCTAATGCGTACAGCACGGTGCCCACTTTATTCGGAGCGGCTGTCTCGCCGAGTAGTTCGCAAATTTTAAGGAAGCCTTCCTTGGGGCTCCCCGTCAGATTGGTTACGGCGTCGGTGGTGTAACGCGCATAGTGGGCTTTCATCAGATTCCACACACAACGCGGATTGCTCAAGCTGGGATCGGTCTTGATAAAGCCATTGGCGTCGAGTTGATAGCTCCAAGTTGCGCGGTCGTACTTGCCTTTCTCTTTATCGTAACCGGAGAAAAGACCCTCTTCAAACCCGTAACCCTCACTGACAAGGGCGCTGGCATTGGTGTACGCCTTGACGTATTCCCACTGAATTTTGTCGTTATCAATCAACCAGTTGATTATGCCACCCAAGAAAGCAATGTCGGAACCCGCGCGGAGAGGAACGTAATGATCGGCAACGGCGGCCGTGCGGTTAAAGCGCGGATCAACCACCGCCAATTTAGCCCCGCGCTGCTTCATCGCCTCAATCGCCCAACGGAAACCTACCGGGTGCGCTTCAGCGGCGTTTCCGCCCATCACCAGGACGAAATCCGCATTGCGGATATCTACCCAAGAGTTGGTCATCGCCCCTCGACCAAACGACGAGGCCAATGCCGTCACCGTCGGGGCGTGACAGATACGCGCTTGGGTGTCGGTCGCCACGATACCGAGCGAACGGATAAATTTCTGAGTCAGGATGCCGGTCTCATTGGACGCTGCCGAACAGGTCAACATGCCCGTGGTCGTCCAACGATTTACTGCGACGCCGTCAGCATTTTTATCGACCACATTGGCGTCACGATCCGTCTTCATGTGTTTGGCGATACGCTCAATGGCCTCGTGCCAGCTAATGCGCTTCCATTCTTTGCTGCCGGATTCGCGAACTTCGGGATACTTCAGACGATTCGGACTATGGATAAAGTCGAGTAACCCCGAACCTTTGGGACAAAGCGCGCCACGGCTGACCGGATGATCAGGATCGCCTTCAATGTGGATAATCTCTGCCTTTGAATTTTTGCTACCGCTGCCCAGGCTATACATCAACAGCCCGCAACCCACCGAACAGTAGGTGCAAATGTTGCGGATTTCACGGGCCCGCGACAATTTGAATTGGCGAACCTCCGCCTGCGCCTCAGTGGGCATAACGCCGACGACGGCGATACTGGACGCCCCCAATCCAGCCGCCGAAATCTTGAAGAACTGCCTTCGGCTAATCTTCACCCCAACGGCGATGTCTTTCGTGTGGTCCATAAAAGTCTCCAGATCAATCCGCGAAAATAAAATTCTTTAAGATTATCCAGACCAATGGCAGGCTAATTTTTATGTATACCAGCGATCAATCAGGATTTTCCTACTTCGCAAGTCGTTTCGCGACAAATACGCAAGGGAAATTCTTACTTTAACACCCCATAAAGAAACCCCTATCAAATGAGCTTGTCAATGGAACCTATCAAAGTTCTGTAAGCTTAGCATGTATTTTTAGCCTAACAAACCTCAGCCGGATTCAGCCGGATTCCGTGTAGGCGCCACAGTGTGCTCACGCAAACTGTCGTTCAGCGGATAGGCCGCGCACGAATAGAACCGTCGCCGATGATTGTCCAGAAAAGCATGATTGGACGTCAGGTCATTGGCCCAATCGTAGACCGTGGCCATCATCTTCTGCGTCAACCAGATATTCTCGTAGCGCATCTCCAAGCTGGTCTCGGCGTTACCCGTTGCGGCAACAAAGGTCAGGTATTTGGCCGCTGAAGAACGGACGAGGGTGACTTCGTTTTTTTGGGTGACGATTATTTT